>CAYJHL010000025.1:0-16354 GCA_964369585.1 uncultured Treponemataceae bacterium
CTCTAACCTTTAATGGAAGACCAAACAAGGTAATAAAGCCTTCAGCATCGGTATGGTCAAAAAGTTTACCAGTTGTAAAACTTGCCAAACTTTCGTTGTACAATGAATACTTAGATTCAGTACCAGCTCCTCTAATAGAACCCTTGTACAATTTTAGCTTAACCCAGCCAGTTACATTCTCTTCTGCCTTATCAACAAAAGCCATTAAGCTTTCCATAAGAGGGGTAAACCATCTACCATTATAAATAAGCTCTGCCATTTTAAGGGCAATTTGTTGCTTAAAGTAGTATGTATCTCTATCCAAACAAAGGTGATCTAATTGCTCATGTGCATAGTAGAGAATAGACCCACCAGGTGTTTCGTATACACCACGGCTTTTCATACCAACTACTCGGTTTTCAACAAGGTCAACTAGTCCTACACCGTTACGACCACCAATTTTATTGAGTTCTGTCATAAGTTCAAGACCGCCCATTTTTTTACCATTTACAGAAACAGGCACTCCCTTAACAAATTCCATTTCAACATACTCGCCACTTTCTTGTGCTTTCTCTGGCGGTGTGGTTAGTTTTAACATTCTGTCATAATCTGGTTCATTCTTTGTTTCTTCAAGCTCTAAGCCTTCATGTGAAAGATGCCAAATATTCTCATCACGACTATATGAATCTTCTTTCTTTGTAGGTAATGTGATTCCTCTTTTTTCAAGGAAAGCAATTTCATCATCACGACTTTCCATATCCCATTTTGGGTCACGCCATGCAGCAATAACTCTAATATCAGGAGCAAAAGCTTTAATAGCTAATTCAAAACGAATCTGATCATTACCTTTTCCAGTAGCACCATGACAAATTGCAACAGCACCTTCTTGACGTGCATATTCAACTAAAATTTTACCAATTAATGGACGCGCAGTTGAAGTACCCATAAGGTAGCGATCTTCATAAATAGCGTTCGCTTTTACTGCTGGATAAATATATTCTTCAATGTATTCTTCTCTTGCATCTACTACATAACATTCAATAGCACCAGTATCTAATGCTCTCTTTTTAATAACATCCCAATCGTCAGTTTGACCTAGATTAATACAAACAGCTATTACATCATAGTCATAGTTTTCCATTAACCATGGTATAATTACTGTAGTATCTAATCCACCAGAATAGGCAAGAATAATTTTTTCTTTACTCATTTTCGTTCCTTGTAAATTGCATAAATATACATTATTTATATCATTTTTGTATATTTTATGCAAGTAGTTTTTAACAAATTAATAAGTAAAATCTACTGCATGACGCTCAGTAAATGTAGCGCGTATATGTTTTACTACTTCTTGATGCTCAGGATGTTCATCATATTCTTGTAAACCATTAAAATCGTCAAAGGTTGCAATGAGCACAAGTTGATGGCACTTAACAGACTCTAATTCATTTAAAGCAATTTCCATCGACCTGAGTGTAGGAACTTTTCCCATAAGAGCTAAGCCTTTTTCTTTAGCAATTTGAGCATTTTCAAGTGCAGATCTACCTTCTGCATCCTTAAAATCAAACATAACCACATGCTTTACCATTAATTTACTCCAATATAATTAATATTCAAAATCTACTGCATGCCTGTTGCTAGAACATGCACGAATAAATTCACCCACTTTTTTGTGCTCAGGGTGAACATCATATTCTTCCAAACCTTTAAAATCATCAAAGGTAGCGAGAATTACATAATCTTGTGACGAATCAGACTTTATACCATTAATACCCACTTCCATTGAGCGAAGACTTGGTACTTTACCCATTAAAGATTCTAGCTTTTCCTTTATAAGCGCAAGATTTTCAAGAGCAGTTTTCTCTTCTGTTTCATGCACATCAAATAAGACTACATGTTTTACCATAGTATTATCCTTCTTTTAGTTATAAAAAAACCGATTTATACAGATAGTATAAATCGGTTATAGATTTTATTCAAGTACTTAATACTTATTGTAGCTTATACTTTCCTGTTGTAATAGTGCTGCCTTCAGAGTATACATCAAACCAAATTGAGTCATTACCAGTTGTATCAAGGGCACTATAAAAATCGGCTAAAGTTTCAACGGTAACATCATTTACGGCTGTAATTATATCGCCAGTTTGTAAACGCAATGCAGCTGCAGGTGACTTGGCTAAGATATTTGTAACCACTACGCCTTCAACTTTATCATCAGCGTCTAATTCTTTTCGTATTTCGTCAGTAAGAGGAGCTGCTACAAACCCTGGCCAAAGTTTTGAGTTATCTGTTGTAGCCTCTTCATCACGTTCTTCAATTTTTACTTCTACAGTAATAGACTTTCCACCTCTAATGAGTTCAAAGTCAGCTGTTTTTCCTGCTTCTAAATCTCCAACTTCTCGTACTAATTGATCCACATCAAGGACATCTTTGCCGTTCAGTGCTGTAATATAGTCACCTGCTTGAATACCAGATTTTGCTGCAGGAGAGTTAAGGAAAATTTGAGCAACAAAAGCACCTTTAAGATTTTCTACTTCAAGCTCAGCTTTATATACATCAGTTACATCAACTAGAGAAACCCCCATCCAACCATAAGTGACTTTGCCTACTTTAATAAATGAATCAATGGCTGATTTAACATTATTGATAGGAATTGCAAAGCCTAAACCTTGCGAACCACCAGAAGATGATGCTATCCATGTATTAATGCCAATTACTTCTCCATAGATATTAACCAATGGCCCACCAGAGTTTCCTTGATTAATTGCAGCATCTGTTTGTAAAAAGTCACTAATATTTCCTATTCCACCACCAGAGCGCCCTGTTGCACTTATAATACCTTGTGTTACAGACTCAAAATATCCTAATGGTGATCCCATTGCTAAAGCTATATCACCTGTTTGTACAATATCTGAATCCCCAAGTTTTGCAACAGGGATAGTATCACTTGATTCAAAAGATACCAATGCTATATCTTTTCTTGCATCTGTTCCAACAAGTTCTGCTTCAAAATCACGATTATCATGGAGTGTAACAGAAATTTCAGTTGCGCTTCCAACAACATGGTCATTGGTTAACACATAATAGGTGTTTCCCTCTCTTCTGACTATAACGCCTGAGCCTAAGCCTTCTTGCGAATATTCTCTAGGCTCTGTTTCTTCTTCGCCCTGTGGGTTTCCAAAAAAGAAAAATGGTAAGCCGCCACCAAATGGACTTGATTCTGCTATTCTTGTTTCTACGGTATCGATTTTAACCACAGAAGGTAAGACTTGCGATGATACTGAGCGAAATGCTGTTTGCAAAAGCTCTGCTACTGAGAGCGCATCCGAGGGGATTTGTACTGCTGGGCTCGAGTCCGCAAAAACTGTTTGCGCGCTTCCGAGCTTATTACAAGACATTGATACTAATAAAAAACTTGCAACCAGTGTAGCAGTAAAAGCTAGTATGTACTTTGATTTTTTCTTCATAGTTTGCCTCCGTATTTAAAACATATGATTTGTACATTATTAAGGTAATATGAAAATATTGAAATAACCTTAAATATTTACAGAATAGTCAAAATTTCTGACTTATCCTTAAAAACTGCAATTGTATTTTCATAATGACTTGAAAGCTCCCCATCAGCGGTTATAACTGTCCAGCCATCATCCGATAAAAGAACATCAGCAGTACCAATATTTATCATTGGTTCAATGGCTAAAACCATTCCTGCTTGTATTCTCGGATTAGGTCCTTTAAAAAGATAGTTTGGAACTGAGGGGTCCTCATGTACATCAAGACCAACACCATGGCCACAATAATCATATACTACGCCATAGCCTTGAGAATCTGCAACATCAAAGACCGCTTCACTTATATCTCGAATTCTATTTCCAACCTTGCATGCTTCAAATCCTGCAAAAAAACACTTTTCAGTAACTTCCATTAGTTTGTACGCTTCATCAGTTACCGTTCCAATTGCAATTGTCCTTGATGCATCACTATAATAGCCATTTAAATCTATACCTACATCAACAGAGACAATATCTCCATCCTTAAGTATTCGTTTTTTCGATGGCACGCCGTGTATAACTTCGTCATTAATTGAAACATTAGCAGCGCCTGGAAAATCTGCACTATACCAAGCTGGCACTCCATTATTTGATACAATATAATTTTTGCATAAATCGTCTATGTCCATTGTAGACATTCCGCTTTTTATTTGAGGAAGAACGTTATCAAAAAGCTTTGCTAACAAAGCGCAAGATTTTCTTATACCTTCTATTTGAGTATCATTTTTTAATCTAATCATACTTTACACCTTTTGTAACACTTTTGGGATTCGCATTTTTGCATCAAGCCGTACTGCTTCATCAAGACATATTCTAGCAGTTTGCACATCTCCCATTCTTATATATGCTGCAGCCATTTTTGCTAAAATGGCTGCATTTTCTTTATTTCCAAATCCTAAATCAAGTGCACTTTCCCATGCATCAAGTGCCAGTTCATCATGTACAGTTCCTTCAATTCTAAAACGAACGATATCTCGAGTAAATGACATAACTTCAGGGAAAAATAATTTAAAATATGCATAACTTTGTTCCATAACAATTATTTGTTTAAGCAATAAATATGCATCATAGTACTCGTTTCTAAAGGTTAACTCTTCTGCTAAAATAAATCCATAGTCCATGAAATCTTCACGAGTAAACCACTTAGACAACTTGAAATCTGCTTTTTCAGTGTTTATTTTCTTAAAAGCGCTTACCGCATCATCCTCACGATTATGCATTAAATCCCAAAAAATAAGTTTACAGTAGCTTTCTTCATCATTTCTTTTTTCAAGCCAATCACGGTATGAAAAAGACTTCTCATTTTTACGTCCTGTGTCGTAGCGATTCGACTGTGCATGAGGAATATCAAAAGTTGCATTTTGATGTAGTTCAATTAAAGCTTCGTATGCAATAATAAGTAAGTGAAACTGTGTTGCATCGGCCCCAGAAACGTCAGGATGGAGTTTTTTTGCTTTTTGACGATACGCCCTTTTTATTTCAGAAACACTTGCTGTTGGTCTAACACCAAGTATTTTGTAATAATCGTTCACCCGAGCTTTTTCCCTATATGTGTTGCATATCCTGGTGAGTCAATAATATCAAAGTAATCAATAACCATTCCCTCTTTTTCCATTGCATGCATGGTTAAGCGGCTCATTTTATTCGATGAAAACCCACTTTTAACAACTATAGCACATCCTTTTTTTCCAGAAAGGCTACCATGAGTTGATAAAACTACTCCTAGATTATCAGGTAGTTTTGCACCAATTAGACCTGGAGGTGTTGTAACAACAGTTATGTATTCAAATGTTCCCATATGAAGATTTATTGCATCTTTTTCATTACATACGGTAACAGTATGCCCATTTGCAACTGCTGCTTTTTCTAAATTTTGAATTATGTCTGAGTATTTTTTATTTCTTCCAGGTAAAAAATGCAAGATAAGTATGCGCATGAGTACTCCAAATTAAGCTAGTTTATATAGCTGTTCTATTTGTTTTTCTTCAACGAGTAAAACTGAGCAAGGGCTATTTTGCATTATTAACCTATAGGTTTCTCGAACAGTTTCGTGTCCACCGTCTGCTCTTTCAGCGCCACCTATAAGAATTAAGTTAGCACCAAACTCATCAGCTGCACTAACGGTTTCTGACCAAACAGCCCCCGAAAGCAGTTCTGTTTCAATCTTAATGTCTTTTGCAGTAGCGAGGTCAGTAACATATTCTAAGTAGCGCATACCATCTGCACGTAAACTTTCTTCATATTCAGAGCTTTCTTCTGTAACAAAGATTTTACTTAAAGTAAGTTGTTTTAATGTTGCAGTGTCTACTACATAAACAACTTTCATATTACAACGGTAGAGTTTTGACATGAGAATTCCATACTGAGCTGCATGAATTGATTCTTCTGATCCATTAACAAGAACAAGAATTTTTTGGAATAATGGTTTAATCATACGAGTGACTCTCCTTTTTTTGCCTTCAATGACTTTAACACAAACACATTTTCACGCTCACGCTCTTCAAGTACACTTTCGATATACTTTTTAGTTTCTTGCGTTTGCGGAATAACCATCTTATCTAAAGCATTTACGCGCCTCTGTGTTTTTTTAACTTCAGTCGCAAGCCTCCATACTATTGTACGTATAGAAGCCATTTCCGTCAAGAGTTTTAATAGCTCAAAAAAATCAACCATTACTTTATCGGTATCGGCAAATGAATCAACAAAGGAATAAAATAGTTGCCTTTTTGGGATATCTACAGAAATACTTGAAAAATCCATACCAGCTTTTGTAACAGGTTTTTCAACAATCCTGTAATCATAACTTACCGCATGGGAAATGCGCTCTACCCTGTCTCCACCAACAGCCATAAGCATATGTTTTAAGTCAGGGTATGCATTTTTTATACACTTGTCTATTTCTCTTTCTAAAAGCTTTACTTGCTCAACCATCTTCATGAGTTCCATAACAAGGATTTCACGTTTTTGTTCAAGTAACTCATAACCATCTTTAGAAATAGTTAATTGTTCTTTTACTTTGAGAAGATTTGATTTAGTTGGAGCAATATTCAAGCGTGCCATTTACACTTCCTCTTTAGGCAAATACTTTTCAATAAGTTTTGCATCAATACGATAAAGATCAGACTTAGGTAATTCAGAAAGAATACTCCAACCGATTGACAATGTTTCTTCGATTGTTCTATTTTCATACTCACCTTGAGTTAAGAATTCTTTTTCCATTCTATCGCCAAACTTTAAGTAACGCTTATCAGCATCACCAAGTTCTTCAGATCCAATAATGGCAGCAAGATTTCTAATATTCTTTACTTTAGAATAAGCAGCAAAAAGCTGACTTGCAACATCTTTATGGTCATCGCGAGTCATACCTTCACCAATTCCATCTTTCATCAAACGTGAAAGACTTGGAAGACCTGACACTGGAGGATACATTCCTTTTTGTGAAAGTTCTCTATCAAGTACAATTTGACCTTCAGTAATATATCCTGTAAGGTCAGGAATTGGGTGTGATATATCATCATTAGGCATTGTTAAAATTGGAATTTGTGTAATTGAACCTTGGGAACCTTTTATTTTTCCAGCTCTTTCATACAATTCAGCAAGATTTGAATATAAATATCCTGGATATCCTTTTCTTCCTGGAATCTCACCTCTTGTAGTTGAAATTTCGCGTAAAGCTTCACAATAGTTTGTCATGTCTGTCATTACTACTAGAACATGCATACCTTTTTCATATGCTAGATATTCCGCTGCGGTGAGTGCACATCTTGGAGTAATAATACGCTCAATTGAAGGAGAATCGGCTAAAGATAAAAACATTGCTACCTTTGATAATACTCCTGATTCTTCAAAGCTTTTAATGAAGAATTGAGAAATATCATACTTAATACCCATTCCAGCAAAAACCATAACAAAGTCTTCATCTGCACTTCGAATTTTTGCTTGGCGAATAATTTGTGCAGCTAATCTATTATGAGGTAAACCATCACCAGAAAAAATAGGTAGTTTTTGTCCTCTAATAAGAGTATTCATACCATCTATTGAAGATATACCTGTTTGGATAAAATCTTTTGGATAAATACGTGCAAAAGGATTTATAGGACAACCATTAACATCCATTTTTGTTGATGAGATAATTTCAGGATAGCCGTCCATGGGCTTTCCAAGACCTGTAAATACTCGACCTAAAAGACCTTCACCTACACGAAGCTCCATTGGAGTATCTAAAAACTCAACAGTAGTATCTGCTAAATCCAAGCCCGATGTTGAACCGAAAATTTGAACAACTGCGTATTCATCACTAAGGTCAATAACATTTCCTGTTCTTTTAACACCGTTTCGGTCTCTAACAGCTACGTGTTCTCCAAAGAAAACATTTTCGCTTCGGCGAACAATAACAATAGGACCATCGACAAGGTTTATACCTCTATACTCCATTCCTCTCATTTTATATCCACCTTTTTATAAATACGTTCAATTGATGCTAATTCATCTTCCATACGTTTTTCAAGTGCTTTAATATCATCCAACTTATCATTTGGAATAGTTGTTTTAATACGCACAATTTCTTCACGCACACTTAATGATGAAATTTTTAATAGTGGTGCACCATTTTTTATAAGTGCTCGAGATTTTTTATAAAAGTTCATCATGAGTTGCAAAATGAGTATTTGTTTTTCGGGAACAGAATACACGTCTATTGCATCGAATGCGCTTTGTTGTAAAAATCCATTTTTAAGCATTTCTGCCAAAATTAGCACAAGTCTATCATTATCAGGTAATGCATCAGGACCAATGAGGCGTACAATTTGTTGTAAGCGCTCTTCTCTTTTTAGAAGATCAAGTGCTTCTAATCGAATCGTTGCCCAACGAGGATCAAACTTATCCCACCATTCTCGCACCTCTTGCGCATATTCTGAATATGATTCTATCCATCCAATTGCTGGATAATGTCTTGAGTTTGCAAGTTCTCTATCCAATGCCCAGAAACAACGAATAAATCGTTTTGTATGCTGAGTTACAGGTTCAGAAAAGTCCCCTCCAGGAGGTGAAACAGCACCAATAATAGAAACAGAACCTTCTCCACCTGAAAGCGATGTAATACGTCCTGCCCTTTCATAAAACTCTGCTAATCTTGTTGGAAGATAGGCTGGAAAACCTTCTTCAGCTGGCATTTCTTCCATACGGCCAGAAAGCTCACGAAGTGCCTCAGCCCAACGACTTGTTGAGTCTGCCATAATAGCAACATGCATTCCCATATCACGACAGTACTCTGCTAAAGTAATTCCTGAATACAAAGAAACTTCACGCGCAGCTACCGGCATATTTGATGTATTTGCAATAAGAATAGTTCGTTCCATAAGAGAACGACCAGTTCTAGGGTCAATAAGAGAAGGAAACTCTGTTAGAACGTCGGTCATTTCGTTTCCGCGCTCACCACATCCAATGTACACAATAATATCAGCATCGCACCATTTGGCAACAGCATGCTGCGTCATTGTTTTTCCTGTTCCAAACCCACCTGGAATTGCCGCTGTTCCACCTTTTGAAAGAGGAAAAAAAACGTCAATAACACGCTGGCCAGTTACTAAAGGTTCAGTAACAGTTAACTTTTGTGCATATGGTCGAGGCTTTCTAACAGGCCAATATTGAGCTAAGAAAATTTCTTCTCCAAGTTCTGTTACAGCAATAACTTCTTCAATAGTAAAGTCGCCCTTTGAAACAATTTTGGCTAAAACTCTACCCTTTGTTAGAGGTGGTACCATTATTTTATGGTTAATTGAAGATGTTTCTTGTACTTCTCCAATAATCATACCTGGAGATATTGCACTACCCTCAGAAAGGGTTGGCTTAAATGTCCATTTTTTTTCTACATCTAATGGTTCTGCTCTAAGACCCGGAAGCAAAAAGGCACCCATATCTTCATACATAGTTTTAAGAGGGCGCTGTATACCATCATAGATAGTACCAATCAACCCAGGACCTAAACGCACAGAAAGAGGTCTTTGTTGAGAAACAACTTTTTCACCAATACACATTCCAGTATTATCTTCATAAATTTGGATTGTGGCAGAACCTGCTTTAAGGCGAATAATTTCTCCAATAAGTTTTGCTTCCCCTACTTCAACAACGTCGTAGAGACCGCAAGCATCGAGGCCTTCTGCGTATACGATAGGACCGGAAATTCTTGTAATTTTTCCTTCAATCATTCGGGTAATCCCCCACTAAAGAGTGTAGTTGCCAATTCATAACTGTTTTTATCAATTATTTGTTCAACTATCTCTCCTATAAAAACTCTGCAAAGGCAAGATTTATCATCAGTTTCGATTATCATTCCTTCTGCATCCCCATATTCAGTATTAAAAGTACTTTTTATAATAGAATCCATTTCAGTGCACTCTACGATAGAATCAGCTTTTAGTTCAGTTTTTAAAAGTGTTAGTATATCTTCCTTTTTAAATCCTGCAACTTGTACACGGACTTTTTTCCCTGCAAGATATGTTTTATATCGTTTAACTAAATTCTTAATTAGTGTTAATTTTTTTTCTTTAGGTAAACTTTCAAGATATGCAACAATAGCTTGTTGTATTTCCTTTTTTTCAAATTCAACCAAATGACGTTTTCGTTCAAGTGGTAAAGAGGCCTCTAAATCACGTTTATGATGATCAATTTTTTCATCATAGAAAGTACTTTTTTCTTTTGTGATTGATGCTACTCTTTGTGCAACCGCGTCTATAATTGTTTTACACTCGTTTTGAGAGTTAGTTAATATACGCTCTGCTTTTTTTCGGGAATCTTCAAGTATCTCTGAGTCAATAATTGCCGTTGAACGAAGTTCTTCCATATTTATCTTTCTCCCTACTCTATACGTGAATACCTATTGCCTCACGAATAGATTCTGTGAGCGTTTTTCGCCCTTGAATATGACCGTGAATCCCCGGTATTTCAACAATTAGAGGATAATCCCCTTTCATTTGCCATTGTAAAAGCTCACCCTCTAGCATGTCTGCAACATTTTCAGTGAGAATTAAAACTTTTGGGCGCTCATCAACAGGCACAGAACCTGTTTTTTCATTACCTTTTCCAGTAACTCTATTAAATGAGTCCAATGCTTCATTTCTATTTACAACGGTAATCCCGTCGATGCCTACCAAAGAAAAGGCAAGCACCAACTCATGATCCCCAATGATATAATATTTCACCGGTATCAACCTTATGTACTACAGTACAAGTATGAGAAGAGCTACGAGGAATCCCCACAAACAAACACCTTCAGCAAGACCTACGAAAGGAAGGGCTTTACCTGATAAATTTTCGTTTTCACTCATTGCACCCATAGCAGCAGCACCTATCTTACCTACTGCTAAACCACCACCGATACAAGCAGCACTAACTGCAACAGCAGCTGCAATAGCCTTTACTGCGTCCGTGTTACCGCCTTCAACGCCAGCGCTTTGTGCAAAAACTGCAGCTGTAAGAAGAAGAAAAAAGACAACCAAACCCAATTTTTTTTGATTCATACATAACTCCTATAAAATCTTATTTATACTTAAACTGGAATGGAATAAATTCCTTTCCTGTTTCTGTGAAAAATTTTGAAAAGAACTCATAGTATTGTAAACGAATTACTTGAATAGAAACAATCATTCCTTCCAATACAATTACAACGAGGTTCCCAACTACTTGTACCAAAATTTCTGCTGCAGGTCCACCTGAGTGCCCTACAAGTTCCATCATTGTGTGAATAATAAAACCTAATACAGCATGCGCAAGTGCAAAAGCACCAACACGCAAAAAACTGACTGTGTTTGATAAATAACTTGATACTACTTCAAGTATTTCAACAACTCCTTCAATTACTGCAATACCAAAACCCTCATGAAAAATAGGTTTATGCCCGGCAATAAGGTTTTGTAACGGATGAGCTGCAAACACACCAAATAACGATACACCAATTATTATCCAATCATAAATTTGGATAGAGGAATCAAAAGCAAATATTCTAATAACCATAAAAATGATATACCAAAAGAATATGGCTCCTGATAATCCTGTTTTTCCAAATAGAGCATTTCCTATTCGTCCTAATGAAATGTTGTTAATAATATTAATAATTAAACCTGTAGAGTTTATTAAAAACCCCACACTAATCGTAAACAAAAAGAATGTAAACAAAGTACTAATACTGTCTGCAGAAGGCATTAGTGTTAATATATGATTATGCGGTTCTCCATACAATCCTGTAACAAAGCGCCCAAAGGGAGCCAAAATTGTTGGATTAGCAAAAAACTCACCTGTTAACAGCCCCATTACGGTACTACTACAGCCTATTGCAACAAAAATGGGACCATAATCTGGTGAAATTGGGAATTTTTTTATAATTCCCTTCATCATTAGAATTCCAATTAATACAAAAACAAGTCCTTGTCCTGCATCGCCAAACATAATACCAAAAAGTAATATGAAGAAGAATGCAACAAAAGGAGTTGGATCTATAGTACCATAGACTGGAGAGCCATACCCAAATATAAGTCTTTGGAAATTTCCAACAAGCTTACCGTGTGTAAGTTTTACTGGAACGGTTTCCCTACCTTCTTTTACAGATGGAACTTCGCTCGGGTCGTATTGTCTTAATGCGATTCGCCCTTCTGTTAGGTTATCTAAATCTTTCATAACCTCTACGCAAGAACTTGCAGGAATCCATCCTGTGACTCTGTATACAAGCTGTGTAGACTCGAGCCTTGTTTCTAACGCTTTTACTTGTGCTCCAATTGATAAACACCGTAGTAAGCGTAAAATTTCATTTTTATGTGTTTTGGCATAACTTTTTCGTTCTGTTACAATTACTTGTAGTTCTTTTTCAACTTCAATGGTTTGAGCTTTAAGTTCAGCTAAAACATCATCCGGAATACCTTTAAAGTTTTCAGGAATTTCTAAAGGAATAAACCCATACCGGCGAAGTTCGGCGTCAAGAGCAAACCGCCCTTTTTTTGAAGAAGCAGCAACAATTCTTGTTTTATCAGAACCAAGAGGAATAATAACCGCTCTGTTTGCTAAGTTGAAAATAAGTTCATCTACAACATTTGGATCTATTTTACCTATACGTAGTGAAATAAATGATAGGTGTTCAAGTTCAGTATAGGGAACTTTAAGATTCGAAAATGCATTAGCTTCATTGTAAGCATCGACTACTTTCTTTTTACTTTCTAATGCAAGTGTTTCTCTTTGCTTTATTTCATTAACAGCATCTACAAGTGAATGCCCAAGTGCAAAATCTTCTTTTGTTGGATATCGTGAAGTTTCGTCATAATCTTCTGCATCTTCAATTCCTAAATACGCACGCAATTCTTGCATTGTATCAAATAAATCTTGAGACTTATTAAAATCTGCAGTAACCGACTCGTCTATAGTTGATTGAAATTGAAATAAACCCAACTTTCCCAAATACTCAATAACACTTTTAATGTCATCTTTGAGAATCATTAATTCAATCAATTTCATTGGCGTTGTTTTTGCCATTTCTCCTCCAAACTTACAAACAATTTTCTGTATGTAAAAGCATCTATAAAAAACGCATATACTGTACTACCACATAAAGTGCTTTAATTCTTCAGTATTTACATTCAAACGTAAACCTTCAACACAGGTACGAATGCAATTAAGTTCGTACTCTTTTATTTTAAACCATGTTGTTAAAATATGAGCACTTGAAAAATCGCGCCCAAAAGCTTTGTACGCCATTTTATTTAAGTATACATTAATTGAATTTTGTAGCCATGTTGGGTCAATTTTCCAAACACTCCCCTCATCATTAGGGTTTAGTAGTTCAACATATTTCCAATCAGACCAATTATCCCATGAGTCAATTTGCTTTTCTAGTATTGCTAACGCTGGCCCTGCCAATAAATCTGTACTTTGATGATTATCGTTTACAAACACAAGCTGTTCTGCTATTTGCGCATTGGCAAAATTATAATACATTTTTAGTCGTATTGCCCACAAAACATTTTGAAGCACAATATGTTCTTTTATAAGTTTACCGACTGCAGTTTTATGAGAGCCAGAAAGATTTTCAACACAGTTCCATAATTCTTTTGTGTATTGAATATCAAGCTTTGAATCTACATCTTTTTGAGTTTCTCGGCTTGGCACCGTGTCTAGCCATGAAAAATCACTATTTTTTGTAATATTTTGTAATTTGGGCCATTGTGAATAATTAAGCATTGAATATTCACCAATATCGGCTAATACAGGTAGATTTGAATGCCCTTTTAAAAGTGCAGAGTTAATTTCTTTAATGTTTTGATAGTCATAAAAACGTAATAAATGAACAGCGATAGGATCTGGGGTGTCGAATGAACTTAAGAGTTTCATAAAATCATTAATGAAAGCTTTTTCGGCTTCTTCTTCGATTGCTTTTGCCAACATATTTTCAGGAATTAATGGAGCTGAAGTTTCAAAAATCAATCTCCATAAATCTGATAAGGTTTTTGCAGTAAATAAATTTATTTTGCGAGGCCCGACAAATGACTTCGCAAGCATTCCTTGTGACTTCGCAAAAACATAATCTGTAGCACTTGATTTATCCATGTTATTCTCCGAAAAGTAGAGTTTCCATGAACGTATTGAAGCCTTGTGCGTCCTTTTCTGTTTTTAATAATTCGCTTTTGTAAAGTTCAAAAGATTGAGCGTATTCTTTATTGATTGATTCAATCTTTTCAGCGCAATCTTTTTCAAGTTTGGCAATAAGTTTGTCATACTCGGCTTTATACTCATTGTCTGCTTGTAGATGCGCATCAGCAATGCGTTTATCAGCCTCAACTTGAGCATCAAATAAGATTGATGCTGCATCATGTTCTACTTGTATAAGGTGTCCGAGTACGTCTTTTTCCATTAGTTTAATTCTTCCTCATATCGACAAACTAAATCGTACACATCTTGTGCAGATTTCTGGTTTAAAAGATCATTATAAAACGATGAGTTTTCTAATAATCGAGCTAAGTGTTTTAGAATTCGAAGGTGCAATTCACTTGAATCTGGAGATGAAAGCAGAAGTATAACTACATGAACAGGTTTTCCATCAAGTGAATCATATTCAATTCCTTGTTTTGAAATTCCTATTACTCCTTTTACACCTTTTACCGCATTAGTTTTTCCATGCGGAACTGCAATTCCTGGTAAAACACCAGTACTCATTTTTGATTCTCGTTCTAATACGGCTTGTAAAGCGGTTTGGCGATCCAAGCCCGGAATAATTGATACTAACTCTTCAATAAGTTCTTCAAAGACTTCATCTTTTTCGACACTTTCTAGGTCAATCTTAATTGCTTTTGGACTAAGTGCTTCGCCTAAAACCATATTAGTTTTCTCCTTCAATCGCTTCGATAGATTGTACTGCAGCAGGTTCTACTTCTGTATTTTCAGCGCTTTCTAACCAATCTTGTCCCGTTGCTTGAACGTTTTCAACTTGACTAGCAGTATCGCTTAAGCTTTCTACTACTGGAGCTCTATTTAACACTGCTAATACAAATGTTGTTAAAAAGAACAAAGTAACAAAAATATATGTTGTCTTTGTAATAACGGTTTGTGATCTCGAACCAAATGCAGCTCCACCGCCACCAAATAAACCACCAAGACCGCCGCCTTCATCTTTTTGTAAAAGAATAATTCCAACGAGCAGCACGCAGATAATAACAAAAACAACTAATAAAATAATTCCTATAAGACCCATGGTAACTCCCAATGTAACATAAAGTAGAGTAATTTGAATTACTCTAACTGCAATAATACCTTATATTGATTTTTTGTTCAAGTAGATTATCAAAAAAAAAACAAGAAACCTCTTTAATTTTTATTTGTTTTAATGTATAATAATATGAGACAAAAAGGAGTCATTGTGCCTAAACAAAAAATACATGCAGCCCCTTCAATAAGAAGATTACCTTCATATTTACACATAATAAGAAATGCACATGCTGAGGGGTATGAAGATATTTCGGGAACCGTTATAGCAAATGAATTGGAGCTTGAACCAATTCAAGTAAGAAAAGATTTAGCTATAACTGGAATTGTAGGAAAACCAAAAAAAGGCTATCCTGTTGTTCCACTGATTAGTGCTATTGAACATTTTTTAGGATGGAGTAAGCCAAAAGATGCCATTCTTATTGGTGTTGGAAATCTTGCAACTGCCCTACTTGGATATCAAGAATTTCAGTTTCACGGACTACACTTTGTTGCTGCCTTTGATTCTGACGAAAAAAAAATTGGAACTCAAGTACATGGTGTACCTGTTCTTTCATTGAACACATTAAATGAACAGGTAAAAAACTTAGGTGTAAGCATAGCAGTAATTACTGTGCCATCGACGGTAGCTCAGGAGACAGCTGATAAAGTTATTCACTCTGGTATAAAAGCTATTTGGAATTTTTCTAACATAAAATTAAAAATTCCTAAAGGTGTAGCATGCCAACAGGAAGATTTAACTTCTGGATATGCACTATTAAGTCTGATGATGAATAATCAAACAAAAAAACGAAATAAAGTTTAAATGAGTACTCATTCTTCTGTTATAGATAAAACAAGCGAACAGGCGACTCTTTTTTCAAATCGTCTTACAAAAAGATATAAACATTTGAAAAAATGGGCAAAGCGTGAAGGTATCAATTGCTTTCGTTTGTATGATAAAGATATTCCAGAAATTCCCCTTTGCCTTGATGTATACAATAGCATTGAAGGAAAACTGTATGCTGTGCTTTTTTTATATGAGCGCCCATACGAAAAAGATGAAGAAGAGGAATTGGCATGGCTTAGCACAATGGAAGGCGTTG
>CAYJHL010000026.1:0-15879 GCA_964369585.1 uncultured Treponemataceae bacterium
ACCCAGGTGTTTCATCATTTGATATGATTGATAACATTGTGCCATACATTGGCGGCGAAGAAGAAAAAACAGAAACTGAAATTTTAAAGATTTTTGGTAAAGTAAACGGCGCTAAAATCGAAGCTACGTCAAGTCCCAAAGTAGCAGCACACTGTAACCGTGTTCCTGTAATTGACGGTCACACAGCTTGTGTAAGCTTAGAGTTTGACCTACCAGAAGACAAAAAACCAAGCTTAGAAGAAATTCAAAAAATTTGGACTAACTTTACATCTATTCCGCAAGAACTTAATTTGCCATCTGCACCAGTTAAGCCAATTCATATTCGCCATGAAGATAACCGTCCTCAGCCTTCAAGAGACCGAGACACCGATAAAGGTATGGCAGTGGTAATTGGCCGATTAAGAAAGTGCCCTGTATTTGACATTCGCTTTGTTGGTTTAAGCCACAATACAAAAAGAGGAGCCGCTCTTGGCGGTGTATTAAACGCAGAACTTTTGAAAGCAAAAGGATTCTTTGATAATTAATAACTAATAATGCATAATTAATAATTAGTTTAATGCATTAATCTAAACTTTTTGCATATTCTTAATTATTTTACGGGCAGAAATATGAATCTAATTTTAGGTTACATATTTTTGTTTTGTCTGCATAATATTACTTATTAATTGTTAATTATTAATTACAATTAGGAGCATACATTGTCAAAAAATATACCATTACAGAAATCAGAATTAGAAAAAATAGCTGAAAAATATCCAACGCCGTTTTATCTTTACGATGAAAAAGCAATTAGAGAAAATGCACAAAACTTAAAAAAAGCATTTAGTATTTTACCTGGTTTTAAAGAGTATTTTGCGGTAAAGGGGCTTCCTAACCCTTTTATCTTAAAAGTACTTGCAGATGAAGGCTTTGGTGGCGACTGTTCAAGTTTACCAGAAGTTATTTTATGCGAAAGAGCAGGTATAACTGGTGAAGATATTATGTTCACTTCAAATGAAACACCTGCTAGTGAGTACCAGTACGCAAATATGCAAGGTGCTGTCATAAACCTTGACGACATTACACATATTGACTACTTACAAAAATCTCTAGGCGGTTTTCCAGACCTTATTAGCTTTCGCTACAATCCAGGACCTCTTAAAGAAGGAAACGCTATTATTGGAAAGCCTGAAGAAGCAAAATACGGCTTAACACACGATCAAATTATAGAAGCGTACGGTAAGGCAAAAGAGCTCGGCGCAACACGTTTTGGGCTTCATACAATGGTAGCTTCTAACGAACTTGAAAACGACTACTTTATAGAAACTGCTGCACTTTTATATGAAATTGCTGTAGAGTTAAAAGTTAAATATGATATTACGCTTGAGTTTATAAACATGGGTGGTGGTATCGGTATCCCTTACAAAAGAGATCAAAAAGCAGTTGATTATAACTATGTTGCAAAAGGGGTAAAAGATGCATACGATAGCATTATTGTAAATAACCCTGCATTTAATGGTGAAATTGCAAAAGATGTAAATGATACAAACGGAAAGCATATTAAGTTCTTTATGGAGTGTGCTCGCGTAATTACAGGCCCTTATGGATACCTCATTACTCGAGCAGTTCATGAAAAACATATTTACCGTGAATACATAGGTGTAGATGCTTGTATGGCAGATTTAATGAGACCTGGTATGTACGGCGCCTATCATGAAATTACCGTTTCAGGTAAAGAAACAGACAAAGAAAGTGAAACATACGATATTGTAGGTTCTTTATGCGAAAACTGTGATAAGTTTGCAGTACAGCGTCCTCTACCAAAAATTGATCTTGGAGACCTTTTAATCATTCACGATGCGGGTGCACATGGTAGAGCAATGGGCTTTAACTACAATGCAAAACTTCGATGCGGTGAATTATTATTGCGTACAGATGGCTCTGTTGTTCAAATTAGACGAAAAGAAACGGTAGAAGATTATTTTGCTACTTTAAACTTTTCAGAACTTGAGCAATTTAAAGCATAGCTATACAATAACTAATACCTTAGGAAGAGGGGATGATGCATATATTTTTTAATGTTAAAATACTCTATATAGTTGCATTTTTAGCATACTCGTTTTATTTTTACGAAGTGCTAGCCTTTTCCAACATGGTATTAGAAGAATCAAAACTGAAAAAAGTTCCTCAGATAATAGTTAGTTGCATAAATGGAATGCTTGTAACAATTTTTTTTGTAAACACTATTATGCTACCATTAATAGTATGCTATTTTATTTTCACATCTTTAATAAGTTTGAATTTTTTATTGTTTTATAAAGACAATTATTTTATTAAGTTGTTTTTTGTTTTAGCATATATGATGCACTTTATGTGTTTAAGTTCCATAATTATGGCATCATATGCAAGTATAACGTCACAAACGCTTTATGCGATTACATATTCACCTATAACAATGCTACACACAATTATATTAATAGCGGTGTTAGCAGCAAGTGCAATTGCAATAGTTAGAAGAACTATTCCAGCGGTAGAAATTAAAATTATTAATAGAAATGCAGTACAGCTTTATTTTATGATAATATGGACTTTAGTTTTTAGTATTCTTATGTTTATTAATGCAAATATTTTTTCAATTAATGAAAAATATACCATTCTCATAGCAATGCAAATTATTATTCCTGTAGTTGTACTCATTGGTTTATATGTTGTTCTGTTTTTTGCAATTCAAACGGGAAAGCTTCTAGGCTACAAAGCTAAAACTGCAGAATTACAAGAACAAATTGCTGAAAGTGAGCGAAAGCAGCACGAGTTACAAATTAAAGCTGATAGAGATCCTCTAACAAAACTATATAATAAGGAAGTTACAGCACTCCTTATTGAGGAACATATTAATAATCATAAACACAATACCCTTGATGCACTTTTTCTTATAGACTTAGATAATTTTAAAACTGCAAATGACCAGAGAGGACATATTTTCGGTGATGAGCTTTTAGTTGAAGTTGCAAAAAACATTATCAACATATTTAGAGTTGACGATACGGCTGGTCGTATTGGTGGAGATGAGTTTATGGTATTCATGAAAAACATCCAAGACATAGAAACTGTTACTTTAAAAGCACAGGAAATTTGTAGGGCATTATTTATCTCGTTTAAAAATAAAGAAAATACAGAAAGCAATATATCATCAAGCGTAGGTATCGCATTATATCCTCAGCATGGGAAAACATACTCCCAACTGTATAAAGCTGCCGATGAAGCTTTATACTCTGCAAAGGAAAATGGCAAAAACACCTATGTTATTTCAAAATAAATATTAGTACGTTTCAGTAATTAAAGCGTAAGCAATTGTACCTTTTCGCGGTATTTCAGGAAAATTATCTCTAGAATACCAGTCAGCTGATTCAAGCTCAGTTTCATCAATAACAATTTCCCCTGATTCCCAGTCACATGTAAATCCAAACATAATTTGATTAGGGAAGGGCCAAGCCTGACTTTTTATATATTGTACATTTTTAACTTTAAGAGCAACTTCTTCAAATACTTCTCTTTTTACACATTCCTCAAGTGTTTCACCTTGTTCTACATAACCTGCTAAACAAGTATATACACTTGTTGCTCTATTTGCATGTTTTGCCAATAGAACTTTATTACCTTTTTTTATCAACACAATAATTGCTGGACTAAATGATGGATATCTACGAGTAGAGCATTTTTTACAATCAAGAGCTGTTTCGTCAGAAGCATCTATTAGCTCACCTGCGCATGATGAACAATAGTTCATTGTAAGCTTCCATAACATTAATGAGCGCGCTCTTGCAGCAAAATGGGCTCTTGCATCATATTCTGCGAAAATATGTACTAACAGTGTAAGTTCATAGCCTTTTGGAATGTCTGTGTTTTTTTCTAAAAAACTTGCAATAAAGTGTGTTCCAGTTTCACTTATCCAAGTCAAAATAGCGTTAGATTCCACGAGACTATTAAATACAGTTTCATCAGGTAATTCTAGTGTTTTCTCTTTTACTAAAATTGATGTATCTGAAAAAATAAAATAGTACTCTATATCTTTGTGTGTTTGATTTGTAAGAATTGCCATTATTGTCCTATATTGTATCTAAATGTTGTAAAATCTTTCTCATGGCCTTGCCTCTATGAGATACCGTATTCTTTTCATCTTCAGTTAGTTCAGCAACAGTCTTATTATATTCCGGTAAAATTACTATTGGATCATATCCGAATCCACCCGTTCCGCATGATTCTTGCATATTATTAACTAATATACCCTCCATAGTCTCTTGTACGCATATAAACTTATCTTTACCATAATAAAAAACCATTGCACATACATAGTAGCAAGTTCTTGGATTTGTATTATCTTTACTCTGTACTTCATTAACATGTTCTAATAAAAGTCTATTTTGTTCACTTTGAGTTAAGTGTGAATTTGTTTGTTTCTTACCTCTTGGATAAGAAATACCTTCATAACGAGCAGAATAAACACCAGGAACGCCGTTAAGCATATCTACGCATATACCTGAATCATCTGCAAGTACGGGTTTTTTAACTATTTCCCATAATGCTTTTGCCTTTATGAGAGAATTTTCAATAAATGTCTCACCAGTTTCTTCTGGATTAAATGCAATGTTTTCATCACTTGGAATACGTATTATATGATCTTTACATATTTGTGACATTTCCTCTTTCTTATGTTTATTACCTGTAGCTAAATAAATTGTCATAGTGTAGTATATCATAATAAATAAATATACTCCATACATTTATTTATTAATTATACTGTAAAGATTCTATTTTATTAAAATCTGTTTCACGTATAATTCTAGACACAACATGTTCTTTTAGATTAAGTACTTCAGCAATTTGGCTATTTGATGGTCGTATTAATGACTTTTTTTTATAATTAATAAGATGTCTTTTCCAGTTTAATGTATATGTAATATGCCTTTCTTTTAGTCTCTCAGATATACAACTATTTTTTTCTACTCTCATAAGCTCATAATAACAACTATTCTTTTTAATATATGAACTCGAAATTTTTTCATAGGTTGAAGTACACAAGTCTATTTTTTTTTGGATACACTGTTCAATTCTCTCTTTTAGCTCACAAAGAGTTTTTTCAGAATAACCTGTTTTTTGAGATAAAACAGATATATGATACGGAGTTAAGTAATATGAAGACTTTAAGGCAATTACTAATATTGCTAGTGCTTCTTTATGATTATATAACCTCTCATTTTTTACATTATTGCAATATAAAATTGGATCTTCGCAAAAAACTTTAGGCTCTTCATTAATATAATATTGTTTGACACTTTCTTGTTTTGCCCTAGCTCGAAAGCAATTTCTATACCAAGCACATTTTTTTTTCTTCACAACATTAATGATATATGTAGAAAAAGCGGACATGTTTTCAGAATAATTCATGATAATATTATTAAAATGTTCAAATAGATACAAGATAAAATCACTACGTTCATCTTCTGACATTTGAACTAAACCAAAACGCAGTGGGTTTGAATAAATATGTTCAATTATTTTTTTACTTCCTTCCTCAAGACTCAAACGGTTTTCTTTAATACATTGGTAGACCTCATTTAATGTTTTAGACATACAATTCTCCTTGTACAATATTAAATGCAGATTGTGTGCCAAGTAATAGTAAAACAAAAAAAAGTTATATTTCCTTGTATTTTCAAGAAATATAACTTTTTTCATGATTATTGATTAAAGAATTCTATTCTTTTTGTAAAGAAATTCTTAAAGAAAGAATTATTGTTAAAAGATTTTAGCAAATTCATCTAAAATTCTTGGAATAAATGTACTAATTATTTCTTGAGTGCTAAGACCTGCAGCATTTTTATGTCCGCCACCACCAAAACACGCAGCAATAGAACTAACATCTACATCACCTTTAGACCTAAACCCCGCGGTACACTGAGTTTCACTTTCTTGTCGTAAAAAGACAACTGCTTGTACCTTGTCGGTAGAAAGCAGCAACTGATATAATGAATCATTATCTCGACCTTCACGACCATACTTATATGTTTCTTCCATTGTTTCATAAGTAATTATTAACTTTCCATCAAAATATTGCTTCGACCTATCAAGTGTTATTGCGAGTAACTTTCGAGTAGAGAAGGGCTTTCCACTTTCGATAGATTCAGAAATATTTCTTGGGTTTGCTCCTGCTTTTACTAATCGTGATGCACTTAAAAAAACTTCTTCACTTGTCTCATTTAAGAATTTAAAAAAGCCTGTATCTGTACAAAGACCAAAAAATAAGAGCTGAGCATCACTAGCTTCTACGGGGCCAACAGCATGTTCATATAACTGTTGAACTAAAAACACTGTTGCAGGTGCTGAGGATACAATTATAGAATTTTTAGTTGCGACAGCTGTTTTATGGTGGTCAATAACAAATGCATCATAGCTTCTAACCTGCTTTTCAATCTCTTCTCCTAAACGAAGTGTCTCAGAGCAGTCTACAATGAACAACCCTATTTTTTTAGAATTATTACTTAGAGGTGTAAAGTCACTTTTAAATAAAGATTCATACTTTTTTGATTCGCTTCTTTTAAATGGCCCAGCTGATAAAACTGTACATACTTTTCCTAGTTTTTTTAAGATACTTTGTAAAACTAGTGAACTTGCTATACAGTCGCCATCGGGTTCTTTGTGACCAGCTATGATAAAGCTATCATGTTCTAAAACAAACTTATCGAACAATTGAAATTGTTCTTGCGTAATTTTTAACATTTTTAATCCTTTTATTTTATGACTAATTTATATAAAGAATTTCAGTTTGGGGTATTGGAAGATTACCTTTTGAGGAAAAAACAGAACCTGATATTACAGGGCTTTCATTCTCAATGTATATATCAATTTCTGTTCTCATTCCATAAGTATCAAAGTATAATCCTGGTTCTACTGAAAAACAAGACCCATTTCTTAGTGTTCTGTCATCAGGAAATTCTACTGAATCAAGGTTAACACCAGAGCCATGACAAGCAGTATCAATGCCATGACCCGTTCTATGTTGAATATTATCTTTAAAGCCCTTGCTAATTAGAATCCTTCTTACTTCATTATCTAATTCATAGCCTGTACAATTCAAAATTGACTTATCTTTAGCCTTTTCTTGTAACACTTTGTATACGATATCTCGCGCCTCACATAAGGTACTAAATGTAAGAGCATATTGACTCGGTATTGTAGTATCGTATATTCCAACCCATGATATATCAGCATATATTGCGGCTGAAGGAGTGATGTTCCCCTCCGAGTCTTTTGCAAGTGCCTCTTTTGCAAAAATATCTAACTGAATTATATCACCTTTTTTTGCAACTGCTGAATCTTTCGCAGGAACACTATAGTGCGGATTTCCAGCATTTTTTCCAAAAGCAACAATAGGTTCATGATGGTACACTAGTGAGTAGATATCAAACTTGTGTAAAATAAATTGTAAAACATCGTTCTCAGATAACGGAATATCCGCTTTAAACTTTAAGCTAATGAAATCCCATGTTTCTTTTACAATTTTATATAAAAGTGCGGCAGCTCTTTCATGGCTTTCTATGCCACCTTTTGTTAGTAGCCCCTTTGTAATTTGTATAAGAGGAGCTGCGCTTATAGTAATAATTTTTAATTCATGTAAGTTTTGTACAAATCCAGCATCTATGGTTGATACAACAGAAATGTTAGAATCTGAAAGTAAAGCAAGCGTTTTTCCAGAGAAGTTTTGTAATATTTTTTGTAATTCATTCTTACCAGAGTAGGTATTTGTTGTACCTGGTAAATCATTAAGAATGGAACTCTCAATTGCATGTACAATTTTAGTAGGCTCTCCACTTGGAGGAATTATATATACCCATCGCCTACTTGAAATAGTATCTGAGGATAAACCTAATAGAGAGTCAGTTAAAGTGTCACGATGTGAAAAGTTTGTAAAAATCCATCCATGCACTCCAGAATATGACTGCAATGCATTTTGGATGGTTTGCAAATCGAACAAAGTCTTATTCCAATACTAATGTATCGCCAAGTCCACCAGCTTCAACATCTAAACCTTTGTCAATAAGTCCCCAGCTTGTGTTCTCTCTATCGTTTGGCATGGTAAGGATAACTTTAGAAAATGATCCTTCAGTATATTGTAATAGGATATATGGAGTGAAATCTGTTGTTTCTAATGTTCTTAAAACACCTTTATCATTTCCAGGTCTAAACCATTCAGTTGGTAGCGTTACTTGTCCAAGTTCAACACCTTTAGTATAATACATTACAACAAATGCATCAGGGTGTTCATATACCTTGTATACTTGCAGGTTTTGATATTCAACCGATGTATCTTCTGGTCCAACTTGTGCGAATGCTCCTGCTATGAGCAATGTTAATAGTGCTACTGATATAATCAGTTTTTTCATGCAATCCTCCTGAAAAACACTTCAATAATTTTTTTTCATGTTACAAACATATTTTCGGCAAAAAATACTCCAAACTAGAGTATTTTATATAGTAGCAAGCATAATAGCTTTGATAGTATGTTTTCGATTTTCAGCTTGATCCCACACTTTGCTATTTGAACTTTCAATTACATCTTCAGTTACTTCTTCACCAACAACAGCAGGAAGGCAATGTAAGAAAATTGTATTATCCTTTTCTGTTTTTGCCATTAAACTTGCATTAACTTGATATGGTGTAAGCATTTTAACACGACTTTCTTTGAGGGATTCTTCACCCATAGAAACCCATACATCAGTATACAGGCAATCTGCATTTTTTACAAGTGCAATATCACTAGATATTTGAATATTTGAGTTTGAATTTTTTGCAAACTCTTTGCAGGTATTAACTATATCTTCACTTGGAAAAAGCTCTTTTGGGCTGATTATAGTAATGTGTATTCCAAGCTTAGCGCAAATAATCATTAAGGAAACAGCTACATTGTTACGACCATCTCCTGAGTATACTACATGACGGCCTTTTACATCTCCAAAAGATTCTTTTAAGGTCATAACATCCGCAAGTGCTTGTGTTGGATGATAATCATCAGTCAACCCATTATAGACAGGAACGCCTGAATGCTTTGATAATAATTCAACATGATTCTGTGAAAAACCTCTAAATTGAATTGCATCAAACATTCTGCCTAAGACTTTTGCTGTATGTTCAATAGATTCTTTAGCACCTAATTGAATATCTTGATTTGATAAAAATACAGGGTGCCCACCTTCTTCTCCAAAAGCTGTTTCAAAGGCACACCTTGTTCTAGTAGAGCGCTTTTCAAATAATAGTGCGATTGTTTTACCCTTAAATCGCTCATTAAGCTGTCCTTCTTTAGACTGCTTTTTAACTTCTATCGATAAGTCTAGAAGGTCTTCTATTTCATTGGGAGACCAATCGAGCCAGTTTAATAATGATCGCCCTTTGTATGGCGCTGTATTGTTAATTGTTTTCATATTATAATTTTAGTTGTTATCAATAAAAAAATCAAGTACATAATAATTGACAAATTAATCAAAAATGTATTTTAACTACTTGTCCAAAATAAACAATTCCTTTTCTCCAACACCTGTAACAGCAAACCACTGCTTTTGCCCATTTACCCAGTACGTTTCAAACGCTTTCTTTACGCTGTCTTCGGAAACATTTCTCACTCTATTTGTAAAGGATAAATACTGTTCTGGATTACCAAACATTAAAAGCGAACTTACAATCTGTGTTGAATTTGCACCATTCGTTTGAGACGAATAGTATTGTGAGTTTATCAAAGTATTTTTATAACCCTCAAGCCTATTGTCAATTGTATCATACATGAATTCCTGTGTAGATTCATCTTTACCTGATATTAGTTTATTTTCAGCTACTAGTTTTTCAGCTTCAGCAATATATGTAGCAATGTTTTCTAAGTCTGATACCTTATACGCTCTAACAGATCCAAAAGGTGCTTTAGAGTAGGTATACGAAGCTCCAATTGAATAGGTTGCCCCGTAATGCTCTCGTACAACATTAAAAAGAGTTTCAGAATATATGTCGGAAGCTATTCTAAATGCAATTTCATCTTCGCTTCCGGGCAGAGGCGCTGGAACAGTGTATGCTACATACCCGGAACCTTCTGCACTTTCTATTTCTTTTACAATAGTTTCACCATCCATTTTTGCAGGGGGGATAGTAGGCAAAGGGACTTCACTTTTACCTAATTGTCCAATTGTTGTATTTAAGGTATTAACTAGTTCACTTCCATCAATATTTCCAACGACTATAATTGTTAACCGAGTAGCATTATGAACTTTTGTAAGGTGGTTTTTCATATTTGCTATACTTATATTTTTTACAGAATCTTTTGTAACACTTGAAGATGCTTCGTATGGATGCCCCTCATAGCGCGCATTAATTATGGATTCTGTTAAAACAGTATTTGGATCCTCTGCTTTATATTGCAATGACTGGGAAATACCTGTCATCAAAGTTGTATATTCCTGATCTGCAAATGCTGGGTGTAAAAATCCATCAATAAAAACTGGAAGCAATTCATCAAAGTAATAATCAATGCTCACTAAGCCCAATGTGCTTCCAAGTTGATTTGATGATGAATATATATTGCCTTGTGTGTTATAAAGAATTTTTTGAATTTCACTATAGGGATAAGCATCACTTCCAAGCGTCATCATTTCAAAAAGAGAGCTTTCGATTCCTGAGTATTCTGGTGTAAGAAGAGCTGAGCCCCCTTTAACACTTATTTGCATTGATAGTATCTGGCTTGAGTCTGTTTTATTTACTATAACAGGAATTCCATTTTCAAGTTCATAGTATTCAAATGTAGTTCCATTCCTTTCTGGCAATGAAGCACATGAAGCTAGTACAACAACTATTAACAAGCATAATATAATCTTTTTCATAATTTTTTCCTTTTATTATTTCCACCAAAAGGCGTTTTCATCTGTAACTGTTATAAATCCAGCTTTGTCAAAGTCAGCTTTTTGTGATTCATAAATGTCTGGATTTAGAGAAACCATAATCAATGAATTTTTATTATTTATATAAGTGTTAAAAAGTGCTGAAACATCAGTACCGTCAACCTTTTCAAGATTTTCTAAATAATTAAAATAATACTCAGAGTTAGTTGCTGCCCAAAAAAATCGTAAAGTACTTAAAAGCCCTTGAGCAGTTTGCCTTTCGTATATCTGTGAGTCTCTTAAACGCTGCTTAGCACTATCAAATTGCTCTTGAGTAAAATACTGGTTATTATTAATAATACTTGGGGTAATAGTATCAGTAATTGTATTTGAAAACAGAAAAGTTCTGTCAACAATATTTGATTCTGGGGCAAGGAGGGCGGCTGTAAAACTCATAATACTTCCATGCCTTGAAGTTAAAAAGCCAGTACTTACATAATCTGATGTTGGAATTATTAACTCTTCAATACCTGTTATTGTTTTTACAAAATTACTTTCAGGATTAGCAGCAGCGGTTAAATAGACATCTGCAGCATAGGTTGATTCTAAATCACTTTCACCGTCAGGTCCTCTATAAAAAAGGCTAACTTGAGCAATTGCAGGGGACACTTGTTCATTTGGATATACGAGGTATGCTTGATTTTTGAACTCTTCATTGACAACAAGATAATCATTATTTTCCCATGGGTCAGCTGCTCTTTCCCAATCACCATAGATTTCATTTACCATCTTTAAGACTTCTTCATGTTCAACATCTCCGCCAACAAAAAGTGCTGTATTATTTGGAACATAATAGGTGTTTTTCATCTCAACTAATTCTTCAAGTGTAGAGTTCGTTACATTTTCAACTGTACCGCCTGGATCAAATTGCCATGGAGAATCAGGAAAACCAAAATTATATAAAGCATTGTAAAAAATTCTTGACGGCTCTGAATAACCACCTTCAAGCTCTGCAATTACAACTTTTTTTTCATTTTCAAATTCTCTTTCATCCAATAAAGGCTCTCTTACCGCATAAGACCAAAACTCTAATCCTTCATACGTTAAATCTGATGGAACAGTAAAAAAATAATTAACATATTCATTTGCAGTAGACCCATTCCATGAAGGCACACCCATATCATTTATAGCTTTTTGAACTGCAGCGGCTGTAGGATATTTTGTATTCCCTTTAAAAATCATATGTTCGTATAGATGAAATAATCCTACTGTTTCCTCTGTTTGAGATATGCCTCCGCCTTTAACTGCAAGCTCAATATAGGTTAGAGGAACATTACTGTTTTCTGCAATAAATAGCTCTAATCCATTATCAAGTGTGTAATGATACACATCTTGAACACTCGTTTTTTGAGCTGATAAAAGAAATGGGCATAATACTAATAAAAGCATCGCTACTGTGTATAAAAATTTATTATTCATTCGTCATCCTTGTTTTTTAGGTTATACTTGATATGAAGTACTCTTTAGTTTATAATACTATGAAAAATAAAAAAAGTAAACAAAAACTAATAGGCAGTATCAACTGCTAGAATGGGGAAATATGTTAGCGGTATTTGTGAACTGTGCAACAGTTCTTTTTGGCTCAATTTTGGGTCTTGTGTTTGCAAAAAAAATTACAAACTCGTTTAATGCAGCTGTAACTGTTGCAGCAGGTATCGTGTGCTCGGTATTAGGCTTGGAAATGGCTTTAGAATACCAAAACATCATATATCTAACATTAGCTGCTATAATTGGCGGCCTATTAGGAACGCTTTGGGATATTGATGGAAAAATTCTACGTTTTGGTATATTTCTAGAAAAAGCAGTTATTAGATTTTCAAAAAAATCAGACTCAGTTGAAACTGATAAAACTTCAACATTTGCTCATGCATTTTTAAATGCCTCTGTTCTTTTTTGTGTAGGAGCTATGAGCATAGTAGGTTCATTTAAAGCTGGAATTGTAAACGATTATACGATAATATTTACTAAATCTGTACTAGATGGATTTATGGCAATAGTGTTTACAGCGGCGATGGGAATAGGTACTGCATTTTCTATAATTTCAATATTTTTATATCAAGGATTTCTTACTGTAGCTTCAACATTTATTGCACCTTATATAAATGAAACTATGCTCTCTGAGATAAGCGCAATGGGTGGTTGTTTAATTATTATGGTTGGCATAAACTTATTAGAGCTAAAAAAAATTAAAACAGCTAATTTTTTAATTTCCGTTTTTTTAATTCCTGTATTTTATGCATTAGACCCATTAGTACAGAAAATCATTGCGAGTTTTTAAGTTAATGAATAGAAAAAGGCACACTATTGAAAACCGACAAAGTCTCATTGCAAAAGCAGGAATAATAGCTTTAGCAGGGAATTTAATATTGGCAGTTGCAAAACTTTTTGTTGGGATAATGAGCGGAAGTTTGGCTGTTCTAGGTGATGGTATAGACACAACCACTGATGTTATTATAGCTGCTTTAACACTCATAATAGGTAAGATAATTTCAAGACCTTCTGATGCTTCTCATCCTTGGGGACATGCAAGAGCTGAAACAATGGGAACCCTTGTGTTATCGTTTGTAATTCTCTTTGCGGGAGTTCAGCTAGGTTTATCAGCTATACACCAATTAAACAACCTTGATGCAACCGTAACAACAAGTAAATTAGCACTAATTGTTACAGGCGCATCAGTAATCATAAAAGCTATACTTGCAGTTACACAATATATATTGGGAAATATGGCAAATAGTTCTATGATTAAGGCAAATGCTCAGAATATGCTTAATGACATAGTTATTTCCGGCTCTGTACTCATTGGACTCTTTCTCGTTCACGCATTTGATGCACCTATTTGGGATCCACTCATTGCACTGTTTGTAAGTATTTGGATTATAAAAAATGCAATATCTATTTTTTGGGACATGAATGTAGAGCTCATGGATGGAACTACAGATAACGAAGTATATAGACAATTGTTTGATGCCGTCAAATCTGTAAAAGGTGTAAGTAATCCACATAGAGTGCGAATGCGAAAAATAGCAAATTATTGGGATGTCGACTTAGATATAGAAGTATCAGGTACTTTAACTGTATTTGAAGCTCATGAAAAAGCTGAACAAGTGTCATATGCTATTCATCAATCAATTCCAGATATTTATGATATCATGGTTCATGTTGAGCCAGAAGGTTTATCTGAAATACATGGCACGGAAGGTTATGGTTTGCAAGAGAAGGACCTGATATCATAATTTTGATTAATTATTCTCTCTTTTCGTAAGATTTGATTTTTTGTTGATTATACCCATTTACAATATGTTATATGTTTGCTAAAATAGGTATATGGATAAATTTGTTTTAGCACCATCAATACTATCAGCAGACTTTGCACACCTCTCTGAATCAATGGATTTAATTCATTCTTCTAAAGCGAAATGGGTGCATATAGATGTAATGGATGGATTATTTGTACCAAACCTTTCTTTTGGTGGACCAATTATTTCTGCAATTAGACCATTATCAACACTGGATTTTGATGTTCATTTGATGATTAATAATCCAGAAAACCATATTGATACATTTGCTCAAGCAGGAGCAGATTGGATTACTTTTCACTGGGAAGCGGCCACACATCATCATAGAATAATTCAAAGAATACACTCCCTAGGTAAAAAGGCAGGCATAAGTATTGTACCCTCAACTCCAATTTCAGTTCTAGAAGAAATTGTGCCATTTGTTGATCTTATTTTAATAATGTCAGTTAACCCTGGTTTTGGTGGACAAGAACTTATTGAAGAATGTTTAGAAAAAGTACGTAAGCTTGTAGAATTGCGAAAAAGCAAAAACTACACCTACCTTGTGTCAATAGATGGCGGGGTGAATGAAAATACAATTGACAAAGTTGCTGATACTGGAGTTGATGTTATCGTATCAGGTTCAGCTTTTTTTAGCGGAAAATTAACTATATAGGAAGATGGAGTATGAGAAGAATTACCTTAATGTGTGTGTGCTTATGCATGATACTAACAACAATGCTTGCACAAGACAATTCAACAAATCAAAAACAGGTTTTTGGACAAGATTTTGTTCAAGGGCTTGAAGCGTATAAAGTTGGAGCTTGGGAAGATGCTCTCTTTTTCTTAAAAAGAACTAGTAATTTTCAGGATGCATCTTCTGATACTGTTTGGTATTTTGTAATCATGGCTGAAGTTAATCTTGGGGATTATGCTGCAGTATTGCGAGATGGAACTACTTTTTTAGAAATGTTCCCAAAGAGCACATATATAGCTGAGATTTCCTATGAAACTGTATATGCACAATATGAGCTAGGAATGTATGATGATGCAATTAAAGGTTTCACTACTTTTGCAAGTACACATTCTAGCCATGAAATGGTTCCTTTTTCTGTATATTATACTGGGGAGGCATTGTACAACGTATATGAGTTTACACGAGCTAAACAATATTTTGATAAAATAATTATTGATTATCCAGATAGCTCTATTTACGATGATGCCTTGTTTAGACTTGAATTATTAAAACAGCGGGAAAGAGAAGAAAAGCTTTTATATCTCTTGCGTGTAACTGGCGAAGAGGCTGTAGCTGCAAAGGAAGATTATGAGCGACAGATTAAGCAATTACAAAGTGAAGAATCGCTAATACTTAGTAAACGAGTTCAAGAGCTTGAACAAAGTGTAAACAAGCTACAAGTTGAAAAAGAAGAATTAGAAATTCAAAATACAACACTGAAAAATACTGTTCAAGAACTCAATTCAGTGATTGCAGAAAATACAATGAAAGAAGTGGAAGTGATAGAAGTTCAGGTTGAAACAAATAATGATTTAATTGACAGCCTAACAAACAAAGCTTCTGAATTAGAAAAATTATTACTTGCGGAATAGAAGGTTTTTTATGAAAAAAATATTACTTATTTTACTAATAGCAC
>CAYJHL010000027.1:0-15602 GCA_964369585.1 uncultured Treponemataceae bacterium
GTAAAAAAAATGCAAGAGCTTGGTATTCAGCCAGATATATTATTATGTCGAACAGAAAAGCTTCTTGATGAAGATTTAAAACGAAAAATTGCTTTGTTTTGCAACGTAGAAAAAAATAGTGTATTTACATCTGGAAATGTCAAAAAAACTATTTATGAACTGCCTCGAGAGTTACATAAGCAAGGTTTTGATGAGACAATTCTTAAAAAACTCGGATTTGATAATCATAAAGCAGATATAAAATCCTGGAATGACTTCATTTCCCATCTGAGTAACCCTAAAGGGACTATTCGTATTGGGATGCTTTGTAAGAAGAAATATATAGATGATTGGTTTAAATCTACTCGTGAATCATTGTTTCATGCATGTGTAGCGGCACATTCACTTGATTTAGAATTGAAGAAAATTGATGCAGAGAGCGTTGAAGTAGCTACAGACGTTAACTCTTTTTTTGAAGATGTAGATGCAATTATTATTCCCGGAAACTATGGGCAGAGAGGATTTTTAGGGTTGCTACGTACTGTTCAGTATGCTAGGGAGCATAAAATTCCTTATCTCGGCATAGATCTTGGAATGCAACTTATGGCTATAGAAGCTGGTAGGAATCTCTTGGACTGGGAAGATGCCGACTCAACAGAGTTTGTTGAGAATTCCTCTTACCCAGTAATAAGCCTACCTGAAGAACAAACCGGTTTTGTTCCTGCAGGTGTAATGCGTTTAGGTAACGAAGATATTGTTATAGAAGAAGGCTCTAAGCTTAGTGCAATCTACAATACATTGGAAGTTACAGAGCGACATAGAAATAAGTATTCAGTTGACAAAAAGTACTCTGAAGATTTATTATCGACAGGCTTACAGATTGTAGCATTAGCAAAAACTGACGAGCATGTGGAAGCTTTTGAGTGGAAAGACCATCCTTGGGGTATTGGGGTTCAATATCATCCAGAATTTCTTTCATGCCCAAAACAACCGCATCCTCTATTTGTCGATTTTGTTCGAGCTGGGTTTGAATATTCGCTCAAAAAATGTTAGGTACGTATGGTCACCTTGAAAAAAGCTTGCTATAGAATATTCTTTTTTTGCTTTATTTTTTGTTCATCATGTTCACTCGATTATTTCGAACATAATGATGCTAGTTCTTCATCACCAGAATTTGTTTTTTTTGATGCTGTGTTTACAAGGACAGAGAATAATGCTCCAAATATCCGCATGAGTGTTAGTCAGCTAGAGCAATATAGTGATGGAGGGTACACCTTTGCAAAACAGCCAGACTTTACCCTTTTTGATTCAGATGAAGTTGCAAGTATTATAGGCTATTGTGACTTACTTTCGGCAAATACAGATACAGATGAGTATGTTTTTTATGGGGATGTATCTTTGATTAGTTATGAGCATGATGCAAAGGTAGAAGCAGGTAATTTGAGATGGAGAGGGAATGACGAAGTTTTTCAAGCAGCTCCTGATGAGACTGTTACAATTTCAATTGGCGGTCTAGACAGTAAGCAGGGGGATGCTTCAGGGAACTCAACCGAACTATTTATTGAAGGTACAGGATTTTCTGCAAGTGGCGTTGATTTTTCGTATTCATTTTCTGGGCCAGTAAGGGGAAGCATAGTTGAAAACTAATAAGCGGTATAAACTGCACCCACAGGACATTAGGTTCTCCATCATTATATTTGTAATATTCTCTTGTTTTTTGACGAGTCTTTTTTCAGAAACGATAACTTTTTCGGCTGACTCAATGAGTGGAACGGTTAACGATTCTGCAAATTACACGCGTCTTAGTGGAAATGCTTATGTAAAAACTGAGAGTATGGAATTATATGCGGATGAAATAGAATTGAATGGAGAAGATTATCGTTTTATTGTTGCAGAAGGGAATATACGAGGTACCTATTCTGAAGCTGGTTTTACTTTTACCAGTGGTTTATTATCATATGATAGGGAAGAAAAAATTGCAATTCTTGAAAATGATGTAACGATGAAGGATACTGAAAATGATGTAGATTTAATGGCTGCTTTTATTGAATATAATCAAAACACCGAAGTGACTCTTATTCAAATAGGAGTTGAAATTATTCAAGGGGAATCAGTCTGTACGGCGGCATTTGCATTATACCGCAAAAACATTCAAATTTTAGAATTGAGCGGCAGCCCTAAAATTACACAAGGTGATGATATTTTTCAAGCACATGAAATTGTATTTAATTTAGATACTGATGAAATCACGCTTCTTGGGAAGGTGCAGGGAACAGTAACAGATTCGAAGGATGAAGAATCTTCAGAGGAAGAATCCAGTACAAGTGAAACAGAATCGCAAAATGCGGTGGAATCTGAAGATATCTCGACAATTGATACTGAAGGGTCAGAAAATGAGTGAGTTACGAGTTACTAGTCTTTATAAAAATTTTGGAAAAAAAGAAGTTGTTCGAGGTGTAGACTTTTCAATGGAGAGGGGAAAGGTAGTTGGTCTATTAGGTCCGAATGGTGCAGGCAAAACAACAATATTTTATATGATAGTTGGGTTTTATACACCAACGCGTGGTGATGTATTATTAGATGATACGCGCATAACTTCTTTACCAATGTATAAGCGCTCTAGGCTGGGTATTTCATACTTACCTCAAGAAGCGTCTGTTTTTCGCAAGCTTACGGTTGAGCAAAATATTTGGGCTATAATTGAAAACAGAAAAGATATTACTTTAGAGGAAAAAAGAGAGCTATTAGAAAGGCTTTTAGATGACTTTTCAATTACACGCCTGAGAAAGCAAATGGCGTATACTTTATCAGGTGGAGAGCGTAGGCGAACCGAAATTGCCCGTGCTTTAGCCACAGATCCTAAATTTTTACTTTTGGATGAACCTTTTGCTGGTATTGACCCTATTGCAGTGTCGGATATAAAAGAAGTTGTACGATTCTTGTCTGCAAAAGGGATTGGAGTATTAATTACTGACCATAATGTTCGGGCAACATTAGATATAACTGATGAAGCTTATATTATTAACCAAGGGGAAATCCTAGTGCATGGATCCCAAGAAGATATTTTAGATTCGGAAATGGCACGGAAAATATATCTTGGCGATGAATTTGAAATGTAAAAAAAAACGATGCTTTTTAGAAAGCATCGTTTTTTTATTCACCCTAGCTTGAAGCTTTATCAATTGCCCCATCACTAACATATTTTTTTAATTGCATTGTTGCAACTTTTACATTAGAAATTACAGATGGGCCAGCAACACATCCACCTTCACAGGCCATAACTTCAACAAGATTTGGTGTATCGGCAGTAATAGGGCTAGATCCTGCTTGAATCTTTCCATAGCTTGCTAGTAGCTTCATCCCTGCTTTATCCAATCCATTGATTACTGCTGGTTTTAGTTTTTCTGGTTCTTTAAGACGTATTCGTACAGCTTCTGCAACTCCACCAGATACTGCAAAGTTTCTTCCTGATGCAGTTGGTATAATTGAACCAGGTGCTGCTTCTACAGTCCCAATTTCAATGCCGTGCGCAATAAAGAATGCACCCATTTCCTCTACAGAGAGTACATAGTCGACTAAATTATCATCCATTCCTTCTCGACGCTTTGCTAAACAAGGGCCAATGAATACAGTAATACAACTTGGATCAGCTTTTTTAGCAAGTTCTGCTGTATAGTGCATCGGAGTGTGAGTATCAGATACGCAAGGTTTTAACTCTGGTACATGCAGCTGTACTGCTCGAACGTAGGCTGGACAACATGATGTGGTCATAAGTTTATGACCATGCTCCATTCTTTCCTCAAACTCAGCTGCTTCTTTGTCTGAAGTAATATCGGCACCAATTGCTACCTCCCAGACTCGAGTAAATCCTGCGCTGAGTAATGATGACTCTAGCTGTCCTGGGGCTGCTCTAAATTGAGCAGCTACGGCAGGGGCATACATGGCTACAACTTTTTTTCCATCCATGATATGCTTAATAACATCGACTAATTGGCCTTTGTCCATCATTGCACCAAAGGGGCATTCTCGCATACAGTTGCCACAAAAAATACATTTATCGTAATCGATAACTTCTTTTCCTTGTTCATTTTTTGAAATAGCATCTACGGGACAAGACTCTTCGCATGGAACAGGAATCTTTATAATTGCATGATAGGGACAATTGTTTAAGCACATTCCACAGTTGATACATGTTTCTTCATCAATGCGTGCTCGTCCATTTTGAATAGTAATGCATTTTTTTGGACAGTTGACCATACAAGGGCGCGCAACGCATGCTTGACATGCATTTGTAACTAAAAATTGGCTTTTTACACATGCATTACATGCTTCATCCAGAACGGTAAGAATTGGCCATGTTGGCTTTTCTCTGCTTAGAGCCTCTTTTGCATATTCTTCTAAGGGTTTTTCTTCATCGTAGTCTTCTAGCGAGCACCCTAGGCGTGCAATTACTCGTTGTCGAACTATTTCTCTGTCATGATAAATACAACATCGTAAAGGTTCGGCACTTCGGGGAATCATTTTGCGGGGAATGTAATGTAACCCCTTTTCTAAATCACTGTTTAGCTGCAATTTCGCAATGTGTACTAAAATTTCACGCTTTAAGTGGGCTGCATTGTTGTTAATGTTTAGCATACTTTTTCCTTAATTACATCGATAACGTTTTGTAATGTGGCTTCTTCATGTATTTCTCCGTCTATAAGTACGTACGGAGCCTTTGAGTTCCGACCACCTTTACATAACTCAAGGCATGTAACTCCCTCTATTTCGACTTTGTCCTTGATTTCAATTGGAAGTTCTTCCTCTAAGAGTAGTAACTCAGAAGCTCCCATAACATAACAGGTTGTCCCTGTGCAGATTGAAACTTTTACTTTTCCCATAATTTACTCCTTTAAATGTATTTTTATTGTCTTAAAAATAATCTATTATTACTTCTTTTAGATATTTTTCATCTAAAAGAGACGCTATTTTTTTTATAACATTTCTTCTTATTTCAAGTTCCACGGGCATGTTTGGATCTTGATGGGCTTCATTTATCTTTGTACCCACAAAAAAGTGTATTCTATCTGAATTCAAGAAAAACTCAACAATTTTCGTTGCAGGATTTTGCTTGAGTGTTTCCACTTTTGCGCCTTTTTCAAGTATTTCTGCAACGGCACCCATGGTAATGATTCCTTCTGTAACAAGGTCCACTCCAGGCATAGTTGATGCGGGTGGAATTACAGGGTCGAAGTCTTTTAAAGATACTTTTATAGGCTTCTCAAGCTCTCTAGAAATAATGTTTGCGCTTGTTCCGCCGCATACTATTTTTGTGCCATCAAAAATATCAAACCTGCGTGCAATTTCAGCATCACTCTCTTTGTTTATTGGAGGGCCTGTAAACACTAACATATCGCGAGGTTTTCTGAAGTATACTACGCCGCAGGTAATATCATCCTTTGGTTTATATCCGTCGTTAAATACCGCTTTTTGAACAAGAGTCCTTGCTAAATCACGAGCACTAATTTCAGGATTACTTATTATGGTGTCTAGTACATAGTCTTGAACTTTTATATTCCCCCAACCAAATGGAAGCGCTGGTGTGCCCATCCCTGATTGAGTTACTCCATCTGAGAAGAATACTAATCTGTCACCAGGTTTTGCTGCATACTGGGAATAGTGAAGCAGTGCTTCTATCTTTGGTGCAGTTGATTTTTTTTTGCGCTCAATAGGTGTTATTTCTTTAATGGGCTCAACGATGGTTTTTTCTCGAATAAGTACGTAAGGAGGATTGTCATATTCCATTATTCGAACACGTGCCCCTGGCTCAATGTCAACTAAAGTAAATGTTGCATAACTTATACCACGATCTTTACATACTGGAAGGGTGTCCATAATAATATTTGCCGCTTTCCACATTGGTATGTCAGATGAGATAAACTTTGTAGCCATTGTTGCTGTAAGGGTTGCAAGCACACCTGCTTTTATACCCGAGCCCAACCCATCCGATAGAGTTGTAATTACACGTCCATCTGTTGGGTTTTTTTGAGATAAAAAAACATCCCCTTCGGCTATATTTTTATGCTTACATACTTGATAATGTCCCACTTCAACAAAAGTTTCAACCTTTGATTCTGTGTTTAATGTATCGACATCGGAGGTCATTATGTTTCCTCCTCTTCTGAAAAGGAGTCGATGATAGAATTTAACATTGATTCTGTTTCTGCTGCGTTTTCACCAAGTAAAAAAGCAATTTTTTGCACCACTGACAAGTTTTTAGTGATAACTTTTTGGGCTTGTTTTACAACACGATTTTTTTGTATTTGCGGGGCAGTAATGTCTTCAATAACTCCACCTGCAAATTCCTCTTTTTCAATAACAAAAACAGAAACATGGAATATTTTTTTTCCACTACGAACTTCTCGTTCAATAACATCAGGTCCATTCTTTGAAAGTACATCACCAAAGAAACGGTGGAAGTCAGTTATTTTTGTTAAATCAGCTCCTTCCAAACCAGGTTTGGCTTCATACATATCTTCAACTTCACTTCCCATAAGGTGTGCAAAATTTGAATTACTTTCAACAATTTGTAAGTGTTTATTTACGATGACAACACCACTTGGAATTGCTTGTACTAAGCCATTTGCCTTTTTTTGTGCAAGCTTTTTCATGTAAGACACACACATTGTTTTTTCTGCTCGTTGTTCAATGACAGCTAATGCAAATTCTCTACAAGTATCGTATCCACAGCCGGCACAATTTAATTCATCTGTTTTCGAATACTTTCCAACAGATCGAAGCGCTGCTTGCATTTTATCTTCGCCGATAACACCTGCTTTTTCTTTATGAACAGGAACTGTTCCTGAAAGGTTTTTTGTGACTTCTAAAATAGATTTTTCAAGTCGTTCTGGGGCCGTTTCAGCATATTCTACCAATTGGACTCTTTTTATGGCTGTAGAGCGCTTCAAAGTGCATGCAGGGCCATTTATACAGCCCCCAGGGCATGCAAGCATTTCAATAAAAATTGGTTCTGTAAGCTTTTCTTTGTGAAGCCCTGCTAACGTGGTTGGAAACTCATCTACTCCTGTAACAGACATAACACGTACGCCATCAAGGTCACTGTAGCGCTTCATCGAAGCAATCATTCCTCCATCAATAGGGTAGAGTGTTCCTTTTGCAGCTCTAAAAGGTATAAAGTCTGAATTGTCATCATTTGTTAGTTTTTCTGCTTCTATACCTTCTTCAGCGAACCATTGTCGCAGATCCTCAAAGGAAATACTTACTTCTATTTCTGAAAAAACATCTGCTTCTCTTTTTTTTGAAAGGCAAGGCCCTATAAAGACAACTACTGTTTTTTCACCAAAGTGGTCTTTTAAAAATCGAGAATGTGCAAGAAGTGGTGATGAGCGGTCTGTTATAAAAGGAACAAAGTCCGGCATAACATGTTTTATATATTCAACGGTGGTTGGACAGGCAGAAGATAGAAAAATCTTTTGCCCATTTTCTGTATTAATGGCTTTTTCGATGTCCGTAGCAATTTGTGCCGATACTAAATCTGCGCCTATTGCGGTCTCTGATACACCAAAAAATCCCAGTTTTTTTATTCCTGCAATAAGTTGTTCTTTTGTAAAATCAGGAAATTCTGAAACAAAAGATGGCGCAAGAGATGCAATAACAAGTTCTTTTGTAGCTACAAGATGGCGTACTTTTGGAATATCATCGCGTACTCGTTTTGCACGGGCAGGACAATTAATAACGCAACGGCCGCAAATGATGCAAAGCTCAGGCATAATCAATGCATGACCGTGCTCTACACGAATAGCTTTTACGGGACATTGGCGGACGCATTTATAACAGTCTTGGCATTCAGTTGGTTCTGTATAAACAGGCTGTAATTGATTCATATCTTAGCCTCCATTTTCTACAGAAAGTTCATGCTGTATTATATCCCCTAGTGATTCAGGAAAAACATCTGAGTATAATGTTTCATTTATTCTTACATTGGGACCTTTTTTACATTGCCCCTCGCACAGACAACCTCTCACGTCTACTTTGTCTTGGATGCCAAATTTTTCAACCAATGCTTGCACTGTTTCTGCATTGGTTGCATTCCCCCTACTAAAACAGGAACTTCCCATACATACCGTAATTGTCATTTTTTTTGTCTCCTATCCTTATTATATAAAAATTTATCGATAAGTCAAGTCTTTTTTTTAAAAGGTGCTTCCACTAATGGATACCACCTTATAGGAAACTACAATATTTTATCTACGTTTTTTTACCTTCCACTTTCCATTGTCCTGGAAAAAATCTGAAGCATTTAACTCAAGAATTCTGCCATCTTCACCAGTCATTTTAACGGTACTTCGGACTTGATTTGTTTCAGTGATATGAAATGGTGTTCCTTCGTAGAATATTTTTATACCTTCTGATGGCATACTTTTTCGTGATTCATTGTACCAGTCTGCTTCATATGCGAGGCAACATAAAAGTCGACCACATTGTCCTGAAATTTTTACTGAATTTAGGGAAAGATTTTGATTTTTTGCCATCTTAATTGAAACTGGGCGTAATTTATCTGAAACAGCGTTGCAGCAAAAGGGCCTGCCGCACACACCTAATCCACCTATTATTCTTGATTCGTCTCTAACACCAATTTGTCTTAGCTCTATGCGCATCTTAAAAACACTTACTAAGTCTTTTACTAGTTCTCTAAAGTCTACACGGTTATCAGCGCTAAAAAAGAAAACAACCTTTTGTTCTTCCAAGAGGAAGTGAGCACCTAATGCTTTCATATCAAGCTTTCTAGAAATTGTTTTTTCCTTAAAAATTCGAAGTGCGTCTTTTTCTCTTTGTTTTAAGTCTTGGGCTCTTTTTAAGTCTTCCTTTATTGCTTTTCTCTCAACTGTAACAACATCTGAAGGCTGAATTCCTATTGGCTTTTTTGATTCACCTAAAACCAACGCCATGTCTTTACCGTATCGAGTTTGAACAATGACATAGTCGCCTACTGCGATTTGCATATTGCTTGAGTCTGTTGCGTACATGCTTTCAGAAGAATACTCAAGTTTTAATTGATATAGGGGTGTTGGAAAAACATAGTTTTTATTTTCATGTATTCCATGCTCCTCTGCCCCTTCATCTTCTAAAGCTAAAAGGTCATTGTGGTTTAGTTCATCTATATTTCCTGTAATGACATCATTCATGTGTCCTCCAAACTACTTTAATTTTTTCACAAACCCTAAACAGTAGTAAGATTTAAGGCCGTTTGGTACATTTCTCTGTGGTGGTTACGAAAAAAAGTCCACCAGTAATCCATTTATTTCTTCTACGCGAGCAAGTATACTCAGCTGATCAGCTTGATTAAATAATATTCCTGTTGCTAAGGAGTCAAGCTTTTGATTTACAACATTTACTAGTGTATATACTACTCGCTTTTTCCCACGTCTTCGTTGGTGTGTCTCTATTTCATACGTATTCTTAACAACAAATTGTAAAAAGTTTGATAAAGATTTTCTATAATTCTTAAACTCATCTGCATATGGATTTTTTTTTAACTTATCTCCAGCAGAATATACTGAATCTACTAAAAACTGCAATGCGTCGTCAAATGTTTTTCCTTCTATATCGTGTAGAAGTGTTGACTCTTCATGAATAAGTTCTTGTTGCTCCTGCGTGTTTTGTAGTATTGATACAAAAGATTTTGATTTAGTTGCGGTACTTTTTTGCTCTTTCTTTTTGGCAATTTCCCCTGCTTGATGAAAAGCTGGAGCTAACCCAAGAGGATCTAACGGGAGCATTAGTTTTTACTCCGATTTACGCGCAATGTTTTTTCTCGAATTGCTTTTTCGTCTTGCCAAGTCTTATGTGCGGTATCGAAAGTTTTAGGGTTTTCAAAAATAATACATTGTCCTTGAATAAAAACTTTTTCTTCAACAAATATTTTTTTAGAAACTATATCACCTATAACACTTGCCGTTGAAAAAAGTCGTACGCCTTCAGGGGCAACTACGTCACCTTCAACAATACCATGAATAAGTACTGAAGAAGCGGTAATGTTTCCCTTTATTCGTGCCTGATCACCAATAATAAGTTTTCCTGTTGTTTCAATGTTGCCATTAATATCGCCGTCAAAGCGTATAAAACCCTTTATACTTAAATCGCCTTGTATAAAAGCTCCTTGGCCTATGAGTGTGTTTATAGTTAAGTCATCATTAGGGAAAGCCATTTTTGCCTGCTATTTTATCGATTTAATGTTTACGTATGGAGCTGGGTCTATAATACTTGACCCAATGTACACCTCGTAGTGTAAGTGAGGTCCTGTTGAAAGTCCTGTGTTTCCTATTACACCAATAACTTCACCTTGCTCAACTTCCTGACCAAGAGAAACGTAACTTGCGTTCATGTGTGCATATCGAGTAATGTATCCATATTTATGTTGAATTGCAACATGAATACCAAGAGCATCGCTGTAGGTATTTGTAATTACTTTTCCATTTGCGGTTGCTACAATTGGATCTCCCGTTCGCCCTGTAGCAACATCATAACCAGTATGAATATACCACTGCCCTGTAATTGGGTGAACAGAGTGTCCGAACTGTGCTGTTGTATATCCTGCGCCACCTTTTAGTGGCCATATGTTTGGGGTGTCAGAAAAAATTGCTTGTTGTGACTTAATTACTTCTCCAATTTGCTCTATTGGCTCAATAGATCCTTCGATGTAAGAGGTGAGCTGCTGTACATCTGCAATTTCTTTTGTAGATCCAGCTGAAAGGGATTGCGTATCCATCAACGAAGCTAAATCACTATCTGTTAAAGAACCTCTCGCTGATGTAGCTACATCTATACCAATGAGTGAAAGAGATTCATTTAATGCTGCCTTAAACTTTTCAGCTGCTTGTAATAAATTATTGTTTTCATCTTTTAGAACGTCAAAACTCGCAAGATTTTCTCTGTTTTCAGTTTCTAATCGTGCTATTTCTGATGATGAAATGGTATTTTGTCTATTAAAATAAAAGAATGAAAAAATCATTCCAATAACTAGGATTGTACCAAAAACAAGGGAGAATATATTTGTGCGAAAGTTGATAACATTTGTTTGTGAATGAGGCACTATCATTATCGTCAATTTGCTATCGCATAGTTTTAAGAAACTATGGGTAACTTTCCCTACCGTGCTAAAGCCGTTGAGTATGCTTTTGCCTAGGTGGTGAACGACGCTTTTTTCTATTTTTTCATATGTACGAGTTCTTGCCACTCAAATCTCCAAATTTATAACCGAAACACTACGGCATATTACATCTATTATCGGCATATTATATCACTTTTTATAGTATCTGTCAAACAAAGTTTAAAAAAAACTAATAAATGCAGTTTTGTACAATTAAATGTTGTCATTTTAAAAAAAACATTTATAAATGCTAAAATAAATGTTGACGATATGCCATTACTGTGATATGCTTATAGTGTAATCGGTACTATTTCCTGCAAGGGGAGAATTTTTAATGCCGATATTACGGCGGATAGCTTTTTTGCTTCCGTATTATCGTTTTTGGATGAAAGCCATGAAAGTTTTTGATACTCACGCCCACATCGGGCTTATTTATGATGATCCCATAGAGCAACTTCGTGTTGTTCAAGAAGCAAAACAGGTAGGTGTAACACGCATCGTAAGTATTTGCAATAGTTTACATGATTTTGCTCAAGTATATAATAATTTAAAGTCGTTACCTAGTGTTTATTATGCAGTTGGCGTTGCGCCTTCAGAAGTAATTCATCCTGGAAAAGATTGGCTTAAAACTATTGAAGAAAGCCTTAAACTTCCAAATGTTGTTGCACTAGGAGAAACAGGTTTAGATTATTATCGAAAGTTTGGAGATAAGCGATCTCAAATAGAACTTTTTATTAATCAGTTAGATCTTGCAGAAAGAATGAATATGCCAGTAATTATTCATAATAGAGACGCTGGTAAAGATGTGTTAGATATTTTATCTGAACGTCTTCCTTCTGCTGGTGGTGTGCTACACTGCTACTCTGAAGACGCAGCTTATGCAAAAAAAGCGTTGGATCTCAATTTGTATTTTTCTTTTGCAGGGAATTTAACATATCGGAATGCAAGAAATTTACATGAAACAGTTTTAAATGTGCCACTTGATCGTATTTTGGTTGAATCTGAAAGCCCTTTTATGGTTCCTGCTGAGTACAGAGGGAAGCGTAATATGCCTTCATATACACCTTCAACAGTTCATTTCCTAGCTGAAATGCTTGATATGGATGTTGAACAGTTAGCTGATACCTTATGGCAAAATAGCTGTAAGTTTTTTAGGCTTGACCCATAAATAAGGACTATAGCTTAGAATATGAGCTTATACCATCCTGTTTCAATACAATGTCCGCTCTCAAAAGAAAAATTTGAAGTGTTACTTGAAGGGAATCTATTTTTAGCGCCTGTTGCTGGATATTCCGACCGAGCATTTCGAACTCTCTGTGCTGATGGCGGAGCAAATTTTTCGTATACTGAAATGGTGTCGGCTGAAGCCTTGGTGCGAGGCTCAGGGAAAACTGAACAAATTATGATGCGAGCAGAAAATGAAAAAAAGTATGCAGTGCAGATTTTTGGGAGTAACCCTAACACGATGAGCGATGCGGTACCAATTGTGCTTAATAAGTCAAAACCCGATGTAATTGATATTAATTCAGGGTGTCCTGTACATAAAATTACAAAAACGGGTGCAGGCTCTGCACTTATGAAAGAGCCTGAAGTGTTATATAATGTTGTAAAGGCTGTTGTGCAAAGGGCTTTAGAAGCTCCAAGTATTCATAATCATTACAAAAATCCTATTCCTGTAACGGTAAAAATACGATCAGGCTGGGATGCAAAAAGCTTATTTTGGAAAGAAGCCGCTCTCGCTGTAAAAGAAGCTGGTGCTGGCGCTATTACAATACATCCTAGAACGAGAGCCCAAGGATATGAGGGGTTTTCAGATTGGCAAATATTGAGCGACTTAGTTATACTTATGCAAAATCAAGTAGACCCTATTCCTGTTTTTGGTTCGGGAGATGTTTTTTCTCCTGAGGCTGCAAAAAATATGCTTGAGCAAACAAAATGCGATGCCGTAATGTTTGCTCGCGGTGCCATGGGTGCCCCGTTTATTTTTTCGCAAACAAAGGATTTATTAACAAAGGGATCTTATGAAACGATACCTTTTGAAACGTGTATTCGTGCAGGGTTAAAAGAGCTCCGTATCTTATGTGAAGATAAAGGTGAGAACTTAGCATGCAGGGAAATGCGAAAGCGCTTTTGTGCATACACAAAAGGTATGGAAGGTGGTTCTGCTTTGCGAAAATCAATTGTGCAAGCAGAGTCAATAACTGAGTATGAGAGTATTTTTAATCCTCTTTTGCTAAATTAAAAAGATATAGTATAGGTATTGGTATGCTTAATCAGCTGATTGATTTTTTTAAACAACTTTTTTCTCCAGGAAATCCTGAAATTCAAAAGAATCAACAATTAAAGGCTATTGACATGCGTTTGTCAAAGATGGATCCTGTTGTGTGCAAAAATGGCTTAGTACAAGCTTCTGTTGCTGAGGCTTTTTTTGCAATTTATTCCAATATTGGCGTTTTTGGTTCACTTTTAGAGTTTGTGCATTTGCCCGAACAAAAACTTGTAAAAAACAGAGTGTATGATGCCCTAATCCAATCGGGGTATAGCGATAAAACAAAAGAGAATCTTAAAAAGCTTTCATATGAGATGCGAAAAAAAGCCCTTGATGCAGCGCCTGACCGAGAAGAGGAAGTCAAGCATCAAGCTCAAATGTTTTTGTCTGTTCAAAAAGACCTACATACAACTAGTTTTGCTCAAATAGAAAAAACATTGCAAGAACTTGAAATATTTTACGATCTGTGTTGTTTTAACTTTATAGATATTCTAAAGCAATTTGACCCAGCTTTTTCACCAATGGATGCAAAACCTCGGTTTAACCCTGTTCCGAGCGAAACACTCTGTAACGATTTACTAAATTTTTATTATGTCACTGCGAAATTACACCTTACAGGTTCTCTCGCTCGTGCAATAATGGCGGTTACAACAATTATACCCAATAAAACTAATGACCTTTCGCAAGATCAATTAATGGCACGCTTAAAGAAAATCGCAACAGCGCTTAATAAAGTAATAAATCCTGACATACTAAAAAGCCTTATAGCACTTGGCAAGCGAGATGCAGCAATAGAACCTGAGTATGCTGTAAATAAAAGCCTTGCGTTAGAAGAATACAATAATAGGCAAAAATCTCTTTTTTCATCTGATACTGAGCGCTTAAGTGTTGAACACCAAGATCAAGAGAGAGTACGCGAAATACGAGAAGTCTTTGGCTCAAAGCCACTTTTAACATTGAATGGATATAATGCGCAAGCAAATACCGCCTTAAAAGAAGGCTCGTCTTGTTCATTCTTATGGATAACACCTGTGCAAATAATAAAAACCTTTGTGACAACCTTTTTGGATGGTGATATACAAGCTCTGTTAAATGACATAGTGGTCGAAGGTTTTTTTGCCTTACCAGAGACAAAAACTGACTTTTCTTCTGCTGTTTTTGATTGTTCTGAAACAATAACTGAAATTCAAGGATTTGAAAATTCTTTTATGAGAAATGAAAAACATGATAGTGTTTTGCTTGCTGGCTATATAAAAGATAGTAAAAAAGACCCTGAGTTTGTTAGAACACTAGGAAATATGGTTTCTGAAATTAATGAAACGGCAAAAAAACTTACCCAAAAGCATAGTACCAATTTATATGAGTTGTATACTTTGCTGTTATCAATACTTGAAGATTCTCGACTAAGTACCCCTGAACTAGTTACAAATATAAAGTTTTTGTTTACATCATCTCGAAACAGAGAAACAGTAGATTTACTTGATAAATCTATGCCAAAATGGGCTGCCTTTTTAAATTTAATGAAACACTATGCCCAACTTGGTGTAATTGAAACTTCTCGCGAAGCAAAACGACAACAAGATAAAAATCCTACTGTTGAAGAGCAAGTATAAGATTCTGAAAAGGGATTACCTTTATTGAGGAGAATAATATTATGAAAAAAAATATACTTAAAAGGCCTTTTCGCTATACCTTTAGTAACGCTGCGCTCATTATTATTGCTATAAATATAGGTGTTTTTATGCTGACTCAGATGAATAGAAACTTGTTAGCATATCTCTCGCTTAATGTTGCTTTAGTTATTGAGGGTGGGATGGTATATCAGTTTTTTACCTATATGTTTGCACATGCAAATTTTTATCACCTTCTTGGTAACATGCTCGGGATACTTTTTTTTGGCCTTGCAGTAGAACGTTCAATTGGTTCAAAAGAGTTTGTTGTTATGTACGTTCTTATTGGTATATTATGTGGGCTTGTATCCTTTGTAGTATATTATTTTTCAGGTATGTATTACTCCTTTTTAATGGGTGCATCAGGTTCGGTGTATGCCATTTTGCTAGTGTATGCAGTATTATTTCCACATTCAAAAATATTTATTTGGGGAATATTGCCTATTTCAGCACCTTTGCTTGTGCTCATATATGCAGGTATTTCTGTGTGGAATCAGTTATTTTCTTCTGGATCTGGTATTGCGCACTTAGCACA
>CAYJHL010000028.1:0-15231 GCA_964369585.1 uncultured Treponemataceae bacterium
AGTTGTACTTTATGTGGCAATAAGACAATATATATGTCAACTGATGTTCGTCCTGTTTTCCCTGAGGAAAGGTTGCTTCTAGAAATTTTGCTAGAAAAACCTTTTCAGTTTATGAATCAGTCAGTGTGGGCGGCTGATAATAGATATTACGTTGATGGGCAAGTCAAAACAGTTTCTTTGAAGAACAAAATGTCTGTACTTGATAATGCGCTGATAGAAAAACTTAAGACTTGCTCAAAAGACAATTCTTACGATAGTTTCAACCGTTACATAGCAAATTTTATTAAAGCAAACAAAAATAGACTCAATTATCTCTTTGAAGAAGCTTCTGATTTTATTAGAGAAACATCTAAAGATTACTCAGAAGAAAATATTGTAATTTCTTTTTCTGGCGGTAAAGATTCAACTGTTACAGCTGATTTAGTTGTGAGAGCTTTATCCAATCCAAGTATTGTACATATTTTTGGTGATACAACACTCGAATTTCCTGCGACACTTGAGTATGCAAGTCGCTTTAGAAAAAATAATCCAAAAGCAATATTTAAGACTGCCAAAAACAAAGAGCAGGATTTTTATAGAGTGTGTGAAGATATAGGACCGCCTGCTCGTATGATGCGTTGGTGTTGCTCGATGTTTAAGACAGGACCAATAACACGTGTACTCAATAGTCTTTATAGAAATACTAAAATACTAACTTTTTATGGTATACGGAAAAGTGAATCTGTAAGCAGAAGCAAATACAATAGGGTTGAAGACAACGCCGAAACTGTAAAAATCAACAAACAAAAGGTCGCCTCTCCAATTTTTCTTTGGAAAGATATAGATATTTGGCTTTATATCCTTGTAGAAAAACTTGATTTCAATGATGCTTATCGACTGGGATTTGACCGAGTCGGCTGTTGGTGTTGCCCAAACAACAGCGAAAGAGCACAGTTTTTATCTAAGATTTATATGCCAGAGCGATATGCTGATTGGCGTGAATTTCTAATTTCTTTTGCAAAAAAAGTTGGAAAACCAGACCCAGAAGTATACGTTGATACTGGTAAATGGAAAGCTCGACAAGGCGGAAATGGCTTATCAGCTTCAAATGATGTGAAAATTAAATTTACAAATTGCACAGCAGAAGATAATGCTAAAATTTATAGCCTTAATCGTCCTGTTACTGATAAATTTCTTGAATTGCTAACACCATTTGGGAATATTTCGAAAGAAATGGGCAGAAAACTTATACATGAAACAATAGTCTTAGATTTAAAAACAAATGTTCCAATCATTTCAGTTCAGCCTATATCACAGAATGGATATGAATATTCAGTAAAAATTAAAACTATGAATGTTGCAAAGCACGACGAATTACAACGAATGATTGGCTATCAAGTGCGTAAGTACAACGCGTGTAGATATTGTCTTAAATGTGAATCTTTATGCAGATTTGGAGCAATTACAATTATCGGAAATGAATACAGCATTGATGAAAAAAAGTGTACACGTTGTAAGGTGTGTACAACAGCAAAGTTTTTAGATGGTGGATGCATGATGGAAAAATATTTAAAGACAAAAAAGCAACATTAAAAACTACATCGCTCTTTTGAAGTAAGGAATAAAATATGAAATTTAGAGCCCATGATACTTTTTTTATTAGAAAAGGCTGGTTGTATAAGGGACTGAAAAACATTAAAAAAGATCCATATGTTTTTGTAAGCGATACAAACAACCCAATGGATGTTTTAGGCATTGGTGCTAATATGGTAAAAGCGCTTAGATTTTGGATGAAAGCAGTAGGCCTTACTGAAGAAAATAAATCGGGTAAAAGGTATCAAAAATTCACAGATTTTGGTAATACTATCTACAACAATGACAAATACATAGAAGAAATGGGTACACTGTGGCTACTCCATTACAAACTTGCTATCAGTAAAGATGAAGCAAGTGCGTGGCACTTTTTTTATAATGACTTTAGACTTTCAGAATTTACAAAGGATGATTTTGTTATTCAATTAGCAAACTATTTGCGAATTCAAAATATGGAAGTATCTGAACGATCACTAGAAGATGACTTTAACTGCATCATCAATACTTACTTGCCACGAGTAAAATCAAATCCTACTAAGGTTAGTCCTGAAAGTAATATTGAGTGCCCTTTATCTGAACTCGGCTTAATTGATATTATGAATAAAAAGAGTAAAGTATATAAAAAATGTATACCTAAGAAAGAAAACTTGCACCCTCTTATTTTCCTAGCAGTGTTGCTTGACCAAGCAAAGGGATCTCAAGAGATAAAAATCTCTACCCTACAGACACAAGAAAATAATGTAGGTAAAGTTTTTAACCTTGATATTATAAGTCTTATTGCTCTTCTTACAAAAGTAGAACATTTATGTTATGTAAAAGTAATTAGAACTGCAGGACTCGATATTGTAAAGATGACTACAGATATGAATTTTATAGATTGTATTAATGAATACTACAAATCCATAAATAAATGATGATTGGAGACTTTATGCTTAGTGAAAAAATAATGCTCGCAAAAGGCTTTCAAACGTCTGTAAATATTGCTTATGATTTACATAATGAAATAAAAATACAAAATTTTATTCCTACAATGTCTTCAATAGAAATCATTGGTGATATATTACAAAGTGTTTCAACAAATACAAGCTCTCGAGCAAGATTCCTCGTAGGTGCATACGGAAGAGGTAAATCTCATATTATCTTAGTTATGCTTTCTCTATTGTTTGAAAAGAATATAAAACTTTTTACACAACTACTTGGAAAAATAAAATCCACTAACTCAAACCTTTATGAATATGTTACACAGTATCTCAACTCAGAAAAAAAACTTCTTCCGATCATAATTAGCGGAAATAGTTCAAGCCTTACTCAATCGTTTTTAAATGCTCTTCAACAGACTTTAAGAAATGAAGGCTTAGAAGATATTATGCCAACTACAAATTTTATTTCTGTTGAAAATACAGTGTCAAAATGGAAAAAGGACTATCCTGATACATATAGAAAATTTTCAAAAATTCTAGATGAAGATGTTGACTCTTTTCTTGTTTCAATAAAAGAATTTAATGTCTCTGCTTATGAGAAATTCAAAACTCTGTATCCTCAATTAACATCAGGAAGCGAATTTAATCCTTTTATTGGATTTGATGTTATTGAACTATATGAGAAAGTGCTTGATGAATTAATCCGTAAAGGCTTTTCTGGAATATACATTGTTTACGATGAGTTTAGCAAATACTTAGAATCGAGCATTAGCACCGCAAGTGTAAGTGATACTAAGTTACTTCAGGATTTCGCAGAAAGATGTGACCGTAGTGGTGAAAAGCAAATGCACCTTATGCTTATCTCTCATAAAGACATCTCAAACTACATTGATAATAATTTGCCAAAAGAAAAAGTTGATGGCTGGAGAGGTGTGTCTGGACGTTTTTTGCAGATGGATTTGCATAATAATTTCTCACAAATGTATGAAGTTATAGCAACTGTTATAAAAAAAGACAAAGTATTCTGGGATTATTATGTAAATAAAAACAAGGCTCTTTTTTCTTCTATTCAAGGGCAAGCACTAGCGATGGGTGTTCTTGAAAAAGAAAACGTAAAACTTGCGGTTGAAGGTTGCTACCCCTTACACTTTTTATCAACTTTTATATTGCCAAGGCTATCAGAAAAAGTTGCACAAAATGAACGCACGTTGTTTACATTCTTATCCTCAGAGCAAAAGAATACTTTGAGTTATTTTCTAAATAGTGTAGACGAGAAAGAGTTTCCATTTTTAACACCGGATTATTTGTATGACTATTTTGAACCACTTTTAAAAAAAGAACACTATACAAGTGAAATATCAAAGCTATACAAGTTAACTAACAAGGTGTTACAAAAGGTAGAAAATAATACTCTAGGGATAAAGATAATAAAGACAATCGCGTTATGCTACTTTATTGAACAGTTTGAAAAACTTCCACCAACTTATGACACAATTATTAATGCTTTCAGTACTTCAGATAGTGAAATATCTGAAATTAGAGGTACATTAGAACAATTAATTGAAAAAGATTGTATTATATATTTAAAACAAAGCAATGGTTATTTAAAAATAAAAGAAACATCTGGAGTTGATATTCAAAAAGAACTCTCAGAACTTATTGAAAAAAACCACGATACATTACAAGTTAAAAATATTTTAAATGATGCTATATTTGAAAACTATATTTACCCAGTTGCCTATAATGATGAAATGGAAATTGTTAGATATTTTGATTTTAAGTTTATCACAGTAAATGACTTTCTAAATGTTTCAAATTGGAATAAGAAAACAATCTCTTCTTCATCAACAGGTGTTGTATATGGCATTATCCCAGATAATGAGGCAGAAATTGTATGTATAAAAGAGGCTATTCTAACAGCAAGTCACGAAAATAAACATTTTCTATTTATTGTGCCAACATATTTTATGCAAATCAAAAAAATCTGCTATGAGTATGCTGTTATGCATCAAATAAAAGAACGCTTCATAGATAATGAATTACTAGCAGACGAATGTGATATTTATTTAGAAGACTTAGGTGAAGTTATAAATTCATATGTTGCTAGATATGTCAGACCTGAACTTAAAAAAGCTGAGTATTTTTATTGTTCAAAAAAATTAAATATAAAGCGTAAAGCCCAAATATCTACTAAATTATCAGAAATATGCTATGAAATTTACACAAATACTCCAGTAATTAACAATGAGTCTATAAACAAAAATCTTCTTCCTACTGTTGCAATTAAAAGTAGAAATCGTATTATAGCAGGATTACTGGAAAATGAGCTTAGCCCGAACCTTGGTTTATCAGGAACTGGTCAAGATGTTTCATTCATGCGTAGCACGCTTATTCAAACAGGCATACTGAAAGAAAAAAATGATAAAGCCTATCTTGATTTATACACTTGTGATAAGGCAATTGCACAAATGTTAAAAGTAATAATGGACTATGTTATGTCTTCGACAGACAAGGGAAAAAGTTTTGAAGAACTGTACAAAATATTAATTGAGCCAAGTTACGGTTACGGATTAAAAAAAGGAGTAATACCAATATACTTAGCGGTTGCACTTCATAGTGTTAAACAATATGTTGTTATAAAATGCAAAAATGAAGAATTAAAAACAAGCGTAGACTTGCTGAACAGCATAAATGAAAACCCGGGAAAATATGTTTTGTATCTTGAAGATTGGAATGAGGAGAAAACTCAATACATTGAGGAGTTAAGTTCAATATTTGAAGATTATATTATAGAAAAAGAAAAAGTATTTAACAGCTTTAATTTTATTGTTTCAGCCATGAGTCGTTGGTATGTAGAACTTCCTAGATATACAAAAGAATTTAAAACAGTTTATCAAGGATTGGGAAAAACTCAAAAGAGTAATCCTCTTGCTAAAAGACATATCAAATTTTTGTCTTCTCTAAAACAGGGTAATCTAAATGCACGTGAATTTTTATTTGAAAAAATTCACAAAATTTATGAACACGATAAATTCAATTTATCGGTTGTTTCAAATATAAAAGAAGCCAAGACATTCTTTGATACTACTAAAAAAGAACTCATAAAAACCTTAGCCAATGATGTAAAAAATATTTTTTCTAAGAATCAAAAACAAGCAACATTATATTCTATTGTTAGAGACTGGTATGAGCTTCTTGAGCCTAGCACAGCTAGTCATTTATTTTCCAATGGAGAAGATAAACTACTGAGTTTGGCTTCTACTATAACAAATGACGAAAAGACATTTATTGAGCGCTTAGCAAAGGCTATTACAGGTTTAAGAATTGATGACTGGAATGATAATAGCGTTTTAAGTTTCCTAGACACTCTTCAGGCTATGAAAACAACGATTGAGGAATTTAATTCCCAAAGTTACTTAAAAACTGAAAATTCTAATTTGTATACTATCACATTTACATATACAAGCGGTGAAAATGTTGAAAGGACATTTCAAAAAATTAAGTGTAAGGGCAGAGCCAAATTACTCTACAATTCAATAGTCAATGAAATAGAAGAAATGGGACAATCGATTTCTGAACAAGAAAAGCGTCAAGTCCTTATGGATTTATTAGAAAAAATGTGTTAGGAGGGAATAAGTGTCAACTGCATCAATTGACTTGTGTGATGAAATGAAAATCAAAGAAATTACTTTTCATCTTAATCCGGGAGGTGTCTGGGAACAATTTGATAACAATCTTTCTAGTATCGTGAATCAAGTATGGAATGAAGTTAAATTCCTAGATGATAATGAAAACTTAAATATTGAAATGAGCACAATTCCAGATGATCACGGTGGAATATATATTTTTATTTTAAAACCTAATATAATTCCTCAACTACATCAATATATACTCTATATAGGTAGAGCAAAATGTACGAGCAATCAGAACTTAAGAAAAAGATGTAGAGAGTACTTTAAAGATAGTCGTTCTAAAGTTCACAGAATGCGAACTAAATGGGGAAAATATCTTTATATAAGGTATTTACCTTTGTCAGATAATACAACAATTGAAAAGCTTGAAGAAGAGCTTATAAATGCTATTATCCCGCCCTGCAATGATGCTCAGCCAAACGCACAGCTTCGCTATGCAAAAAAATCAGCATTTTAGGAGATTTTTATGAAAATACCAGCAATAAGAGCACAACTAGGAATATGGGCATACTACAGTGCTACACTAACCTTTGAACAAGTTGCACAGTATGTAAAAAAAGTAGACAAAGAACTGCACAATTCTGACATACTAAGCGAAATGCTTCAAAGAACAATTACAGATAATTATAAAAATATATCTAATTATATTCAACAGCAAGATGAAAGATTTTTTAATTCTTTAGTACTTGCTGTTTATGATGGTGACCCACAATGGAGTGAGGTTCGGTTAGAGTATGATGATGTAGACTTCTATGATCTTGGTATACTAAGCTTTTCTGGTGAAGAAAAAATATTCCCTGTTGATGGTCAACACCGAGTAGAAGGGATAAAAGAAGCTCTTGCTAGAATGCCTGAATTGAAAGATGAAAAAATTTCTGTAATTTTTATTGGACATAAAACGACAGCTGAAGGGATGCAACGTGCTAGACGAATGTTTAGTACACTAAATCGTTATGCTAAACCAGTCTCTTTACGAGATATAATTGTTCTTGATGAAGATGACTCTATTGCAATTGCTACACGTGAACTACTAGAAACACACGAATTTTTTTCTGACAATACCATCCTAGACGTAAAAAACAAGTCAATAACAACTAGACATAGAGAATTTACAACTATTATCACTCTTTATGAGTGCAATAAAGAACTTTTAAAGTTATTCATAGAAAATATTGAAGTATTTTCTATAGAAAGGAAAATTCTAAAAAATGAAACTAGAAAGCTTCGAGAGTATATTAAATTCCGTCCGCCAGAAGAAAGTGTTGAAAAATTTAATTCTTTTTGCTTCAATTTCTGGACAGATTTTGTTAATGTTTTTACAGAACTTTATGAATACAAAATAGATAATGATGGGAAAAAATTTAGAACTTCAGATGGTGGTAATCTTTTGTTCAGACCTACTGCATTGCTATCTATCCTCAAAGCTTCACTTAAAATTAGTAAAAATATGAACATCTCGCCTGAGGAGGCTTTGATGCTTGTAAATAAATTACCAATGAACCTTGAGCATGAAATGTGGAAAAATATACTGTGGAACCCCGCCACACAGACTATGATAACTACAAAAAACAAGCTTGTAGAAAACTATATAATATATTGTATTGATGAAAATTGTTTATCTGGAAAAGTTATAGACAACCTTCTTAGAGGTATACAAGAGGCGTTAAATATTAGCACACTTGATGCAACAAAAACCCATATTGCTCAGTATAAGATTTCATAGGTGTTACAATGGTGTATTTTGATAACGCAGCTACAACATTTCCGAAACCAGAGGAAGTTTATTTATTTATGGATAAATTCTATAGGGAGTGCGGTGTAAATGTTGGCAGAGGACAACATAAATTAGCTAGTAGAGCAAGCTCTTTAGTAGAAGAAACCAGACAGCTTTTACGTTCACTTTTCCATGCCCCATCAAAGAATATCATATTTACAAATTCTGCAACAGAAGCTTTAAATTTAATACTACAAGGTATTACAATAAAAGAAAATTATAATATTTACATAACACCTTTTGAACATAATGCAGTTACTCGAATACTTCATTTTTTACAAACAAAATATAAGCTTAACATTATTGAACTTGAAGTAGGTAAAACTTCGCTTGAGTATGATTTAGACAAAATTTCGCAACAATTTGCAGAAAAATCACCTAATCTACTGATAGCTAGTCATGCAAGTAACGTTTGTGGTATAATTGCTCCAATTTATGAACTTTGCACTTTAGCAAAAAAGTATCGGGCAATAACAATCATAGATATGGCACAAACAGCAGGGCTGATTGATACCGACCTCAATAGCGACATTTATGATTTTGCTGTTTTTGCAGGACATAAAACACTATACGCACCATTTGGGATTGCAGGAATTGTGGCTAAAGATTTTCCTCTTACACCTCTTTACTATGGAGGCACAGGCGTTGATTCTGCAAATCAAGAATTACCTTTGTTATTACCTGAAAGGTATGAAGTAGGTAGCCAAAATATTTTAGCAATTGCAGGATTAAACGCGTCTCTTAAGTGGATTGATTCAAAAGGACTTACCCACATTGCACAAGTAGAAAGTGAAAATCGGTTAAGTCTTGTAAATACATTATCTCATTTCAATAATATTATCCTTATTGGCAATGATATAAAGAATATTGGTATAGTTTCTGCTATATTCAATTCATATAGCAGTGACAATATAGGTCAAATTTTAAGCGAACATTATATTGCAGTGAGAACAGGTTTGCAATGTGCACCTATAGCCCATAAATTTCTTAATACCTTTCCAGAAGGTACTGTCAGATTTAGTGTGAGTTACTTTAATACCCAAGATGATTTTGAAAAACTTCACTGTGCTCTTAAATACATAGAAGAAAATAGTTGAGGTAAAGTATGAAAGGAAATGAATTTGAAAATTTTTTAATTTCAGACACTCAAATTACTAGTAAGGAGAAAGCTGTTCGTTCACGAGTAGCAAAAGCTCGTGCGATTGAAAAACATTTTGAACTGTCGCTTGATGAAATAGTTGCTGATGACGAACTCACTTATAAAACTCTAATACGAATCAAGCAAGAATTGAAAGACACAAATGGCAACATTTCTAATGCCTTGAGGAAATATTATTTGTTTTGTAATAATAAGAACTTCCCTGCTTTGGCACATTACCTGTCTTCACAAGGAGTTAAATAGTGAGTTTACGGGACGTTGTAATAAAAAATGAATATCGATCACTTCTTGATGATATTGCAAAAGAATTTTATATACCCTTGTTAAGTCAAGCTTGCTCCTATAAGCGTGCTGTTGGCTTTTTCTCTTCTTCTGCACTTGTTGAAGTATCAAAAGGTATTGCAAGTTTAGTCGCGAATGGTGGAAAAATACAGCTAGTTGCCTCACCTTTTCTTTCTGATGAAGATGTTGAAGCGATACGAAGAGGCTATGAACAACGAGAAAAACTTATTGCAAAGTCATTGCTGAAAGAGTTGCATGATGCTCCAGATGATTTTTCAAAAAACAGATTAAATTTGTTGGCCAATTTAATTTCTGACGACATACTAGATATTAGAATTGCTCTAACTGAACACAACGGTGTATATGGTATGTATCATGAAAAGATGGGAATAATCGCAGATAAAGAGTCTAATAAAGTTGCATTTTCAGGGTCTATGAATGAGTCTGCTACAGCTTTCAAATCAAATTATGAAGCTATCGATGTTTTTTGCTCATGGGATGATATACAGCAAAGAGTTGTAAATAAAGAAAATGCTTTTGAGGCTATTTGGAACGGTATAGAGCCAAATATTGAAACAATAGATTTTAGAGAGTTAAAAGATGAAATCATCCAAAAGTATAAGACTTCTTCATTAAATTTAGAAACAGCTATCGCGAATGAAAAAGAATACTTTGCCACCTCATTTAGCAAAGAAAAAAAAGTGCAAGGAATCACTTTGCCAGAAAACTTTAGTTTGCACGACTACCAATTAAATGCAATTGATGAGTGGAAAAACAATAATTACTGTGGCATTTTTGATATGGCAACAGGCACTGGTAAAACATTCACAGGTCTTGGAGCAGCGGCACGTTTATCTTCAATGCTGGCGCATAAATTAGCAATTTTTATTGTTTGTCCTTACCAACACCTTGTAGAGCAATGGGTAGAAGATATAAAATTCTTTGGTGTTCAACCAATCATTGGTTATAGTGCATCGCCACAAAAGAATTGGAAGCAATGCTTAGAAAATGCTATTTTGGATCAAAAACTAAAAAGGCAAACAAAACAATTTTTTTGCTTTGTAACAACAAATGCAACTTTTGCATCAAGTTTTGTTCAGTCTCAAATTGCCAAAATCAAATCAGATACTCTGATAATAGTAGACGAAGCGCATAATTTTGGAGCCGACAATCTCAGTAAAACATTAACTGATAATTTTAAATATAGACTTGCCTTATCAGCTACACTTAATAGACACAACGATGAAGAGGGCACAGCAAAACTTCTTAATTATTTCGGTGAGAAATGTGTCGAATATACTTTAGAAAAAGCAATTGAAGAGAAAAAGCTCACTAGATATAAATATTATCCGATTCTATGCACTCTGAGTTGCTTAGAACTTGAAAACTATGCAAAACTAACAGACGAGCTTACGAAATGCTTAATCAAAGGAAAGGATGGAAAAATAGCATTAAGTGAGAAAGGGAAAAAAATTGCACTGAAACGAGCTAGATTAGTTGCAGGAGCACAAGATAAAATTACAAAATTAGAAGAGTATATCTTACCTTACAAAAATGATCAACATATACTTGTTTATTGCGGAGCAACAAAGCTTTTGGAAACTAACCAAGAAAGTTCTGATGTGGACAAAGATGATTTACGTCAAATTGATGTAGTGACAAACTTATTAGGCAACAAACTGGAAATGAAAGTTTCTCAATTTACATCTAAAGAAGACATGGATGAACGTTCTGTTCTTAAAAAAGAATTTTCTGAAGGATATAATTTACAAGCTCTTATAGCGATTAAGTGTCTTGATGAAGGCGTAAATATACCTAAAATTAAAACAGCATTTATTCTTGCAAGTACAACAAATCCTAAAGAATATATTCAGCGAAGAGGTAGAGTGTTAAGGCTTTCAAAAGGAAAAGACTACGCAAAAATTTATGACTTTGTTATTCTACCAAGACCTTTAAATTCCGTGCACTCACTTACTAAAGAACAAATGCAAAAAGATATTTCGCTCGTAAAAAATGAATTATCCAGAATTGAAGAATTTGCTAGACTTTCAATGAATCAAGCATTAGGGCAAACTTTTATTGATGACATAAAAGGTATATATAGCATAACTGACCATAACTTTACGTTTACGGAGGATTATTTCCATGCATAATAACACAAACATTGTTGAAGTTGACGGTGTTGAAATTGATGTAGAAAAAGCAAACAGACTACTTATTCAAATCATCATTAAAGAGAAAAATAATCTCAAAACTAAACAGTTTAATATGGTAAAAGAAATACAAAGAATGATAGAGGAGGAAGTTAAATGTTACTCAAATCCTTAAAACTTAAAGATTTTCGACAGTTCTACGGAGAACAATGCATCACATTTTCAGCTGACCCCAAGAAAAATGTAACTGTCATTATGGGGGAAAATGGTTCGGGAAAAACAACTCTTGCCCAAGCATTTACATGGTGTTTGTATGGTGAAACATCTTTCATCGATAAAGATGTTCTTTGCAAAAAAACAGAGCAAGATATGCCACCGAAGACAGACGATACCGTAGAGGTCGAACTCATTTTGGTGCATAGCGATTTTGAGTATACTGTAACACGAAAACAAAAATATTCCAAAGATAATTCAGGAAAAATCAAACGTGATAACACTACATTTAGTCTTGCCTATAAAGGCAATGACGGGCAACAAGAATTTGTGAAACCTCTTGAAACGGAAAAACGTCTGAAAGAAATCCTCCCTCATGAATTGTCAAGATATTTTTTCTTTGACGGCGAACGAATTGAAAGCATGGGGAAAGAGCTGCGTAGAGGCAAAAGTCCAGAATTTCGGGAGGCTGTAAAAAGCTTGCTTGGATTAGATGCTTTTCTTGAAGCTATAGAGCACCTCGGTGGTAAGTCTCAAAATACCGTAATAAAAAATTATAATAAAAGCTATGATTCCTCGACTGATTCGAGAATTGGAGAGTATACTCTTGCAATCGAAGAAATGACTCAAGAGCTTGATGCAATTGATGACAGATTTAAAGAAATAGAAGACGAAGAAACTCTTGCTCGAGATAAGATATCTGATTTGACAGAGCAAATTGGAGCAAATGCACATTCTGTGGAACTAGAAGCAGAAAGAAAAAAACTTATAAACCAATTGCCTATTTTAGAAAAGCGAAAAGTTCAAAGCACCACCGATATGTTACGAGTATTTAACGAAAAAGCTCAAGCAGACTTTGCTAAAAAACTAGTTAAAGACGCATTACATGTATTAAAGGAGGCTGAAAAGCTTGATATTGGAATACCAGATATTCGTGATCGTACTATAGAATATTTGATTGAGCGTGGTTCATGCATTTGCGGTACAGAAATAAAACAAGATAGTGTTGTATATAAAAATTTGCAGAATGTTTTAAACTATATTCCGCCAAAAGCCATTGGTTCAAGTATTGGAGAATTTATAAACGAATGTGCAGTAAGAACGAAGGTAAGCATGCCGCTTTATGATGAAATTGCTGAAAAATATGCTACAGTGCGTGATTTTGAAGATGATTATGCCGAAATTATAGATGATATAAAGTTAATTGAAGAGAAGCTCAAAAATATGAAAAATGTTGGAAAGCTTCAAGAAGACCGTACGCGTTATGAAAAGATATTGTCTGATTTGAAGAGTCAATCGGATAGTCTGCATGAAAGGAAGGGGGTGCTTGAGGTAGCAAAACAACGTAAAAGCACAGAGAGAGACAATTTAGCGATAAAAAATGAAAATAATAATAAAATAAGGGTGTTCAAAGCGTACGCGGTATATCTACATGGTCAAATACTGAAAGACTACAAAAAAAATGAAGAAGAAGTTCGTACTAAACTTAAAGAAACCATTAATACAATTTTTAAGAGTATATATAATGGTGGCTTTTCATTGGACATAGATGAAAAGTATAATATTCAAGTTTTAGCAGAGGAATACCAAGGAACAAATAGTGGTGAACTTGAAACTTCAACAGCACAAAACATATCTATCATTTTTGCTTTTATATCCGCCGTTATTCAACTAGCCCGTGATAGTCAACAATCAGAAAGCAAAATGCTTAAATCTGAACCTTATCCACTAGTCATGGATGCCCCACTTTCTGCGTTCGATAAAACGCGAATAAAAACGGTCTGCGAAACCTTACCTCACATTGCCGAGCAAGTTATAATTTTTATCAAAAACACTGACGGAGAACTTGCAGAGGAGTATTTAGCCCACAAACTAGGGGCAAGGTATGTGTTTGATAAAATAAATGAAATTGAAACCCAGATAGTAGTGAGGTAATTTAAATGTTCAATAAAGAATATTCATTTAAAGGTGTTCATGCTGAAAAAGTAAAGCATCTCACCACAGACTTCGACAAACAGGGTAATAAACTATTTAAGCGTAACTTTGATGTCTACTTATTAGCTCCCATTGTAGGTTTTTTATATCAAAATAAAGCACCTGTTGATAAGGGCGAAGTAGAAACAAAAATATTTGCAGATATACTAATAAAGCATCAGATAGATTTATGGTTTAACTATCGGTTAATTATGCTTTTAGATACAAAACACGAGCCAGATATTGAAAAAAGGATTAATAAAGCTTTTCGAACTTATGATAAACCTGAAGCAAGACTAGATGAGGAACTTTTTGAAGAATACGTTCGTGGAGGTGTTGACAAAATATATGAAAAACTAATGGAAAATGCAGTGAGTAGTGATAATTATCTAATGAATCTCTATGATTTTGTTGAAGAAGTACACGAAAGATATAATAGCCAAATCACAACTGATAACATTCTTGATTTATGTCGACTAGTCAGTAGTGAGTAGATAATGATGAGGTAGAAAAGTGTATCAAGATATTATTGACTATTTATATAATATATATCAATCAAAAGGTTTTCTGGATGAAAATACTTTACTTGATACACTAATGAGTAGTAATATTTCTCTTGCACAAATAGAACATATTTGCGATGTTTTACTTTCAAAAGGGATAGTTCTCAGTAATAAACAAATTACTACTGACTTTGCTGAAGATAGAAGTAGAACAAATTATGATGAAATATTTGAAGAAGTTGTTTCTATAGAATATGCCCAGAAGGCATTTATAGCAAAAATACAAAAAATAATTCCTCCACAAAAAAACGAATTGAAAACGTTGATAGTGCAAGCAAAAAATGGTAATCAATACGCTAAAACTAGAATTATTGAAATGCACTTACGAATAGCCATTCGACAAGCTTTATGGCATCATAAAAAATTTGACTTCAACCTATCAGAAGCTATACAACTAGCCTGCCTAGGTACATGCATTGGCTACGAAGAATTTGAAATGGGTAAAACTGTTTCATACTCAAACCATTTGAGTTTTTGGATTCGAAATCTTCTTACTAGAGAAATGAGTTGTGGAAACAAATTAATTTATTTTCCTGTGCATATCAGAGAGAAAGTAATGAAAGTTTATGAAATGTCAAAAATTCATTTTTGTGAAAAATGTTTGACTGAAGAAATATGCTATGAACTCATTTCTGAGGTTTCTCAAGAGATAGAATGTACTCAAAGTGAGGCAAGTACTTTACTAAAACATACAATGGAATTTGATAGAATTGACATAGAAGAAAATTATGAGATGGAATTATTATTGCCATATAGTAGTAGTGAAAAGGAAGTAATCTTTAATGAAAATCAATATGGCGATAACCTCGAAAATGAATATAGCATGTTTGAAGACATTTATCACAATGAATTAAAGCTAATTGTCGAGTCAGAACTAGATAGTCGAGCCTTAACAACTCAAATTTAAGCGTAGGTAAGCTTTGTTTTGC
>CAYJHL010000029.1:0-14469 GCA_964369585.1 uncultured Treponemataceae bacterium
AAATTATGATACACTCATTTTTGGGTATGCAGTTTGAATTAAGCGACGAAGTTATAAATAGTCTCATATTTGCTATGGAAAATCAAAAAGAAAATAATGCTTTTGACTCTATACAAAAAGAGGTTGTTGAACTTGATGTGGAACTTGAAAACGATACCGACCGTTACTATAGTATTCCCGAATGGACATCTATAGACGGATTCAAGGTGATGGAGCATTTCGTGGCTTCACTTCACTCACCGCTTGCAAAAGAAGCTCTTCATGAAGTACTTTTTGCAGGCAAAGGGGTTTTTCGTAATTTTAAGAATACGTTAAAAGACTACCCTGAAGTGGAGCAACAATGGTTTACGTTTAAGCAAAGAGTACTTAAAGATAAAGTAGTTGCATGGTATAACGTTTTTAGAGATTCATGGGGTTTAGAAAAGATTGAAGGTGAGCCTGAAGAAACCGAAAATCTTATTTTTGACGATTTTATGTTCCGTGAATATAATGAGGCGCTAGATAGTAATCATGAGCTACAAGTCGAGGATTTGGCAGAGCAATCTTTTAAAAGTACTTATGAAAATGAGTTTGGTACTGTAATAAGTACCTTGTGGAAAAATCACAAAACTCTACTTGAAACAGATGATAAAAAAACATATGTTTGCACAAATATTGCCGGGGATTTTTCTGGTATTATTTCTGTTTCGCCTGTTCCCAAACCTGCAAAAGATTCTGTTATAGTTACTTTGTTTTTTATTCTCCCTCATTTAAGAGGTTTGGGAATAGGAAAGGAACTTTTTATGCATTGTTTGCAGGAACTAAAAAAACGTAAAATACGCATTGTAATAATACCCGAAATGTTCGTCCCTGAAACTTTTACAAAGGTACTACTCCGTAGTGGTTTTTCAAAAACTCCTATCGGTTTTATGGTAGACCTAAACGTTGCCCCTTAGTTGGGTTTGGAGGAAGAGCATGTCAATGCAAAACAACCGTTCCGTTTTAGAGGAACAATTTCAAGCTCTACTTGCACAAGCAGTAGAAAAAGTTAGGTCAGAAGAAGACCCAATTGTTATTAGCGAATACAAAAAGCTTTTCAAAAAAAATGTACCGTTTACATTACGTACATATGTTGCAGCCTACTTAGCGAAAGAATTGATTTCAGGTGGACTTTCACTTTCTGGCAACTCACGGCGACATGGAAAGGGCGAAAAATTTGACAGAAGCTCTCGCAGAGAATCAAAACAAGAAAGTTTTTCAAAAGCAGATCGGTCATCAAGTCCTCGTCCTGAAAGAGATCATGCTCCTACTCCTCGAGTAAGCATTGATGAAGATAAAGCTACTACAATCTTTATTGGTATGGGAAGGAACAGAGGTGTTTATGCACGAGACATCATTGGTTTAATTACTCAACGTGCAACTATTGATAGAGAAAGAATTGGTGATATAAAAATATTAGATAATTATTCTTTTGTTCAAGTGTATATTGAAGATGCTGATAATATTATTGCTCTTATTAATGGCAGTGATTATCGCAATCGAAAGCTAACAGTAAGCTACGCCCATAAAAAAGAAAAAGAAGATGAAACTTCTGCTGAAGTAAGTGTAACTGAAGAGTTATCTTCACAAGAATAATTATGACAAATTTTACCTGCATACAAACGGGTGTACTCGGAGTTAATACTTATATTGTTCCATGTGATGAATCTATAGAGAGTGAAAAAAAGTTTTTTGTTGTTGACCCGGGCGGGGATGCAATTCTTATTTCTGATAAAATAAAAGAACGCAACGGTGTGCTTGATGCTATTATTCTAACACATGGTCATTTCGATCATGTAGGAGCTGTCGCGCGCTTAAAGGACTTATACCCTGACGCAAAAGTGTGCATACATAAAAGCGATAGCAATTGTATCGGGAAGATGGGTTATGATACACATCGTGCTCTTTTTGCAAAAATAGGTTTTAATGCGGACGATTTTTTTTCACATTCGTCAATGCCAGAAGCAGATATTCTGTTGGAAGATGGAGCTACATTACCATTTTCGCCACAGTGGAAAGTTATTCACACTCCTGGTCATACAGAAGGTTCAGTATGTTTATACAATGAATCCCAAAGTGTGCTTTTGTCTGGAGATACCCTTTTTCGAATGGGATATGGAAGAACAGATTTGCCAGGAGGAAGTTTTTCAACTCTTAAGAAAAGTTTAGAAAAACTTTTTCTGCTGCCAAAATCAGTTATGGTTTGTCCTGGACATGAAGGGACAACAACAATTGGCCAAGAAAAGGATTTACCTTTATAAAAAAAACGGAAGTGAATACTTCCGTTTTTTTTATGCTTTTATGATATTTCCATGTCAAATAAGTTTTCACTAATTGCAAAGGCATGATCACCAATTTTTTCAATGGTTCGTATCATGTCAATGTATAATAGCTCTGCCTTAACATTTGCACCTGCTTCAAGACGCTTCCGTGCAGTCTTTTTAAGCTTGGTTCTAAGACTATCAATTTGATCTTCAATACTTTCTGCTTCGTGCATTTCTTCTTCTGTAAGAGGTGTTGACAAGTGGTTGCTTGCAAAATCAAGTAGTTCTTGAACTAATCCTACATACGGCCCTAATTGATCAATATTATCATCACTAAACTTAATTTTCTTTTCAATGCTCTTTTTAAGTTGTACAGATAAGCTAAAGCATTGGTCAGTAAGGATTTCAATTTCATCAATAATTTTTTCCATATCGCCAATGGTTTTTTGCTGAGCTTTAGTTGTTGGCAAGCTATAGCACTTTATCAAATATGAAGAAAGCTCTTCTTGCATTTGGTCAACATAATCTTCTCTTGCTTTTATGTACTCAAAATGATTTGTAATAAACCGATCTTTTCGTTCAACAAAGCCAATCTTTGTTCTCGAAAACATTTTCATTGCAATAGAAACCATATGTGCAATTTCTGCTTGTACTTGTAGTAAGTGTGGTTCGACAGAATCTCTTGAACCAGAAGAAATAAACGGGAATGAATATCTATCCGGAATTTCATTGTCACTTGTTTTTATTACTCGCTCTGTAAGAGATGCTATTTGTTTTACAAACGGCAAAAATAAGAGCGTGTTAAGAGCATTGAAAACGGTGTGTAGCATGGCAATGTGTGAAGTCATTGAATCGTTTACATTACCTGGCGTTATTGCATCAACAAGAACTAATAGAGGTTGTAATAATAATATTGCAATTAGCGTTCCTGTAAGATTAAAAAGAACGTGAACTAAGGCTGCTCTTCTTGCATTTACCTTTGTTCCAATCGAAGCAAGTACTGCATCAATTGTTGTACCAATGTTACTACCTAAAATCATTGTTGCGGCAAATTCCCATTCTAAAAGTCCGCCTGCAGCCATAGTTAGAATTACAGCTGTTGAAGCACTAGATGAGTGAAGAAGTATTGTAATGACTAAACCTGAAACAACACCAATGAGAGTACTTACAGCACCACTGTTTTGTAACGTAGATAAAAATCCAACACTTTCGCTTCCAAAACTTGGAATAGCACCTGATAATAAGTCAAGCCCCAAAAAGAGTAAGCCAAATCCCATAAGTGTTTCACCAAGATTCTTTTTACCAATAGCTTTAACATGGCTTACAATGTAACCAATTCCAAACACAGGTATTGCAAATAAGGCAATTTTAAACTTAAATCCAATAAGAGCGACAATCCATGCAGTAACTGTTGTTCCTATATTGGCTCCAAAAATAACACCAACAGATTGAGTTAATGTTAATAATCCAGCATTTACAAATGAAACAACCATTACTGTCGTTGCACTAGAAGATTGAACTATCATGGTAATGAACAACCCAGTGAAAACCGCAATAAATCGGTTGCTTGTCATAAATCCGAGGATTCTGTTAAGGGTTCTACCCGCACTTTTTTGTATACCATCACTAAGCATGTTCATGCCATACAATAAAAGGCCAAGGCTTCCAACAAGTTGGAAAATTATTAATAGTATATTCACCGCTAGAACATACCATAAAAAAACGACCTTAGCAAGTGGAATTTCTTAAATTAACCACTTTTCACTATGTATTTTTTTTGATAAAATAGACGTATGAGAGTTACTATTTTTACAGTTGTTATTTTCCTCTTTCTTTTTACACTTTTTAGTTGTACTAAAAAAACTGAAGAGTCTAACTCTTCTCAAGTAGCTAATACTAGTTCCTCTGATTCATTACTCCCTAGTTTAGAATATGCCACAAATGAAGATGGGGCATATGTAGTTGTTTTGCTTGGTTATGGCTATAACGCGGGAGAGAGTAAAGATGCTCTGTTATCAAAACTTGATGAAACATATGGGTTAGCAGAAAATGGAGGGACGATTATCCCTTTTGTATATCCTGATGACTTTGTTTCTTTTGGTTATGAGCGGATAAGTCTTTTACCTGAAAATATACAAGATGAGCTTCTAGCTCTAACGGGAGAAACTGATATGAGTAAGGTTTCTACACTAATAACTATTGGCTCCCCTGATTCAACACATTATGCGCTTGCGAACCTGCAGGATAGCATTGAAAATATTCGTATTTTTTCAGTATTTTCACAGGATGATATACTAGGAACAGAGGCAGGGTCTACGCTTGTAATAGATTATAGTATTAGTCAAAGTGAGCAACAGGAAGGTTATGAATCACTAGGGGAGATAGATTTATCATACCCTGATGATATTTTTGTTGTAATAGCCCCGCTTATTAACGCTGGGTTAGACTGGGAACGCATAGACCACTCAGGGTTGTTGATTCCTGCACTGCGTTCTGAATATACAAAAAAAACAAAGTGTGATTTTTTTGTATATGTCGATCCTCAAACAGGATTGAGATCGGAAAATCACTATGTTTTAACGAGTAAGGAGTCATAGCTGTTTTAGTTAATAGCTATAGGAGTAACTATGAATTCACTGATACAACAGCAGTCAACTCTTATTGGATCAAAAGAAGATATTTTACGTCTTGAGCAAAAAGAGCAAGCTCGTCTTCTAGTTTTTGGAGATAGCCATGGCGACTTTGAAGTTGTATCTGATATTATCAAAACATTTGGAAATGATGTTGATGCCTTGATATACTGCGGTGACGGATTTTGTGATTTATTGGCCTGTATTGAAGAAGCATGGGACGATGAAGCTATTAAAGAATCTTTGCCTCCTGTTATTATTCCTGTTCGCGGGAATGGCGATGCAGAAATATATCCTTTGGATCTTCGCCATAGCGGTAGTGAAACTGAAAGTGTCCGCATGAGCTTTTCTCTTCTAACAAAGGTTACTTGTGAGATTGCCGGGCGTGGTATATTTGTTACACACGGGGATCATTATAGAGTTGATATGGGCACCGACACTTTGCTTGCGGCTGCTCATGCTTTTGATGCGGATATGGTTTTTTTTGGGCATACGCATCGAACTCATTGGGAAGAATCAGGTGGAACACTTGTGTTAAACCCTGGTAGCTGTTCAAGACCACGTTCAGCATTGCCGCCCAGCTTTGCAGTTGTTTCTTTTCCTGGGAAGCAAGATAGGTTCACAATTGAATATTTTGGCATAGAAAGAGCACTTTTTAAAAATCATAAATTTGTGCCTTTAGCAGTACATATGAGTTAATAATAGTATCCCGGTTTTAAATATCCGGGATTTTTTATGTGTAACAAAACGCTGAGTGTGGTGTTAGTTTATATTATGGAGGGTACTAGTGAGTACACATGAGTATTTAGGGCCAGCAGATCGCCCAAGATTAGGACGTTGGATTCCTTTGAGTTTTCAACATGTTTTTGCAATGTTTGGGGCAACAATTCTTGTTCCTCTATTAACAGGACTTAGTCCTTCTACTGCTTTGTTTACTGCAGGGACAGGAACATTGTTGTACATTTTAATTACCGGTGCAAAAGTTCCAGCATTTTTAGGTTCATCATTTGCTTTTATACCAGCTCTTATTGGTATTTCTGCTGCGTATGGTATGCCATATGCACTTGGTGGTGCATTTTGTACAGGACTCTTTTATGTGATTGTAGCAAGTATTGTAAAAGTTTCAGGAACCTCTTGGTTAGATAAAGCACTCCCACCCGTTGTAATAGGTTCAGTAATTATCGTTATTGGTCTTAACTTGGCTCCTACTGCAATGGCATCTGCAATGTATGATGGAAATGGTGAATACTCACTAGTATACTTGTCAATTGCAGCTGTTACATTAGGAATTGCAGTTGTTTCGAGTATTTTCTTAAAAGGCTTCTTTAGTACAATTTCGATCCTTATAGGACTTGTAGGTGGATATGTATTTACCCTTATTATGGGGGCTTTTTTTCCAGCGTATGATTTAATAGATTTCGCTGTAATAAAAGAGGCCTCATGGTTGGGCCTTCCTTCTTTCGCTCTTCCTAAATTTAGTTTTGTTCCAATTCTTACCTTTCTTATTGTTTCGTTAGCAACTATTTGTGAACACTTAGGCGATACACTTATTACTTCAAAAGTAATTGGAAGAGATATTTATAAAGATCCTGGTCTTCACAGAACTCTTATTGGTGATGGTATAGCTACTACTTGGGCATCACTTTGGGGTGGCCCTCCAAATACAACATATGGCGAAAACATTGGTGTTATGGCCATAACAAAAGTGTACAGCGTCTGGGTTATTGGTGGTGCAGCTGTATTTGCAGTTATACTGTCTTTTATTCAAAAATTTGGTGCTATAATCCAAACAATTCCAGGCCCTGTTATGGGTGGTATTTCAATGCTCCTATATGGACTTATTGCATCAAGTGGACTTAGAACAATTGTTGAAAGTGGAGTTTGCTACAAAGATAAACGCAATTTAACTATTTCATCTGTTGTTATGGTTATAGGTATTGGTGGCGGAATGCTCCAATTTAATATTGGCTCAGACTTCAAATTTTCTTTAGGAAGCGTAGCTCTAGCAACACTCGTAGGTATTTTATTAAATTTACTTATTCCTAAAAAAAATGCAGTTATACCAGAAAAAGATTAATTTTCCCCCTATACTTCTAAAATAAAATGAGGTATACTTTGATATAGAATATGGTTGGTTAATTTTCTAATTTTAGCCAACCTTATTTGGAGGGAATATAATGGAAATTTGCTTACATAATGGAACCGTGTTAACTGGATTCTCTAAAATGGATAATTGTGCTGTACTTATCGAAGATGGCATGATTACCGATGTTTTTTCACAAAGACGTTTCGAAAAAAGAACATTTAATTCAAATGTACGATTAATAGACGTAAATGGCGCTTTTATATCTCCAGGATTTATTGATACTCACATTCATGGATTTATGGGTAGTGGAACCGATAATTGCACCACCGAGGCTATGCTTCAAATGTCAAAAGATTTGGTGTCTTTTGGTGTAACCGCATTTAATCCAACAATGTATCCATCTTCAGAAGAAGAAATGGTGCAGAATATTAAGGCCATTGTTGCTGCGATGGGGAAAGAAGAAGGCGCAAAAATTATGGGGATTCATCTGGAAGGCCCTTTTTTTTCTCCAAATAAACTTGGAGTACAACGCCCAGAAACGGTAAAAGAAGTAGACCTTGAACTTATGGATAGGTTATGGGAAGCATCTGAAGGTCATATTGTTAATATGACTGTCGCTCCCGAACTAAAAAAAATGCGCTACCTTGCATTATATTGCCTTCAAAAGGGGATTGTCTTACAAGCAGGGCATACCGATGCTAATTATGAAAATATGGTAGAAGGTATGCAAGCTGGAATATTGCATTCAACGCATCTTTATAATGCAATGAGTCAAATGCATCACCGAAACCCTGGCGCTGTAGGAGCAATTCTCATCCATCCTGAAATGTCCTGCGAGATTATTGCCGATGGAGTGCATATTCACCCAGACCTTATTAAGCTTCTTGCGCGTGACAAGCCCTTAGAGAAATTAGTGCTCGTTACCGATGCTTTAACCCCAACGCACAGTAATGCAGAAAATCTTATAGCTAATGGAGAGTCCGTTGTTTTTAAGGAAGGTAGCTTTCATAGAATAGCTGATGATGTTATTGCTGGTTCTGCTTTAACTATGATAAAAGGAATTCGCAACTTAGTTGAATGGGGTTTTTCTATTTCAGATGCAATAAAAGTTGCAACAGCAAGCCCTGCTTCAGTTATGAATTATAAGAAAAAAGGAATGATCATACCAGGATATGATGCAGATATTGTAGTATTTGATAAATATTTTAACACGTTGCTTGTTATTAGAGATGGTTTATTAAAAAAAGATATTCTTTAATTAGCTAAAAATAAAATAGAGGTGATAGAATGAGATTAATTATTCAGGATAACTATGATGAATGTTCAAAGTGGGCTGCAAATCATATTGCTAGTCGGATTCGAGATTTTGCACCAACAGCAAAAAAACCGTTTGTATTAGGGCTTCCAACTGGAAGTACTCCTTTGGGTACATATAAAGCATTAATTGATTTGTTTAAAAACGGAAAGGTAAGCTTTGAATATGTAGTTACTTTTAATATGGATGAGTATGTAGGGCTTCCAAAAGACCATCCGCAAAGTTATTATCATTTTATGTGGGAAAATTTTTTTAACCATATTGATATTAAAAAAGAAAATGTACACATACTAGATGGTATGGCTCGAGACCTAGAAGCAGAGTGTTTAGCCTATGAAAAAAGTATTCGGGATTTCGGTGGAATAAACCTTTTTCTTGGAGGAGTAGGTGTTGACGGTCATATTGCATTTAACGAACCTGGATCTTCTCTTGAATCAAGAACAAGAGTAAAATCACTTACTCGCGATACTATTTTAGTAAACTCGCGTTTTTTTGGTGGAGATGTTAGCCAAGTACCAAGTACGGCTCTAACTGTAGGTGTTGGCACTGTAATGGACTCAAAAGAAGTACTTGTACTTATTACAGGGCATAACAAAGCCCGAGCTTTATCACACGCTGTCGAGAAGGGTATTACACAAATGTGGACAATTAGCTGTTTGCAAATGCATCAGAAAGCTGTTATTGTATGTGATGATGATGCTACTGACGAATTGAAAGTTGGAACAGTGAAGTATTTTAAAGATATAGAATCACAAAATTTAAATAACAATTTGTAATTCTGTATTGGACATAAAAAAAAGTTAATGGAAAACTCCATTAACTTTTTTTTATGTCCATTGGGTAATTTTTAATTATGGTGCGCTAAAAACAACGACTACGCTAGTAGTTGAAGGTTCTGCTTCTCTTGTTGTTTCAACTGCTTTGTATGTTGTATCAGTAATTGAAGGAATGACATCTTCATTTTCTGCGTCAGCAACAACACCTAATGTTTCATTTACTTTATTTATAAATGGAGTAAGTGGTTTTCCTGTTGGGGTTACTTTAGAAGAGTTCCCTGCAGGTACAGATACTGTTTTTCCGTTAAGACCACTAAAGTCAATTGAACCAGAACTTACTGACAATGTGTTCCGTGTCATGTAGAAGCTTGTACCGCGCACAGACGCTGTTGCAACTGGTGTGTTTACAACAAATCCAACTCGTTTGTTTTGCGCTCTTTGTACATCTGCATTAATAGATCCTAAATCTAAAAAAACTTCTGATTCATGAGAATCGTTTGTTTCTGTTAGCTGTTCAAGAGTAAGTCTTGTAAGTTGGTTTACAACGATATTTGATCCTGCAACTTGTAATACTGCTTGTGCTCTAAATCCTGTTGAAATAATAAGTCCAGACTCAATTGTATCTCCTGAGCGAAGTGGTGCCCATCCTGACCCTGATTGCAACTCTACTTTTCCTGTAACGGAAACAACGGTTCCTGTTAAAGAAAACGCTGGTACGCATATTGCACATAAAATTGCTAAAAGAATAATTCCTTTTTTTGCGGTATGTTTCATATAAGCCTCCTAAGTTTTGCTATATGTCTTCCTAAAAATAATACACTGTTGTAGAACAGTATAATGCACAAAATGTTTTTTTTCAACTTTTGTGCAATTATATATTAAAACATAAATGATAGTTTTATATCTGCTGAAAGGTACGGTTCAATGTCTGCATCCACAGAATAAAATTGACCAACTGAAGCAGCTAGCTGTAAGTCAGATGTTATACCAAATTTTGAAGCAAAAAGCCATTGAAAGCCTTCGTAACCATTAGCTTCGTTCATAACATCAAAAATTGCGCTAGGTTCAACAAATAATAATATATTGCTAATTGGGCGAAGTGTTACAACAAAACCTGTTTTAACATGTCCTGCAAATTCAAGTGAATCATCTAAGTTTGCAGTATTAACGGTAAACGTATTAAACACATTATCATTATTTCCTGTGGCAAAGATAGTTTTCCATGATAAGAGTGAAGACGCAAATGGTAAGAACGTAGATACTTCAACGGTTGATAGATTTGAAATTCCCCATTCACTTTCTGCAATCTGAGTAAATCCAGCTGTTGAAGAAAGACTGTAGTAAAAATTGCTGCTTAATGGACCTGTTAAACCAATAGTTGCATACACCCTATTGTCAGTTGTCGCATTTCCAGAACCATCTACACCAACATCAATTGCAGAGAAAACTTCAGCATACATATCCTGACTTGCAAAGATTTGTGGCAAGCGTAAAGACACATTTGCTAACACAAATGGAGAAGATAGCGTGTAAAATTCGCTAAGTATGTCTTCATTAGGTGCTACATTCATGCTTACTGTATATGCATTTAAGAATCCAGTAAAACCAACGTAGGTATTAAGCTTCATAGCATTATTTTCGTATGTAGCTCGCACACCGTCAGAAACTTGATTAAAAATCATTGTTGTTAAATCTGATATTGGGAAACGACCTGCATCGAGTGAAAATGTTGATGATTCATCTAATCCTAATTGTATAGAATATTTTAATGTTTCAACATCAACAAGGTGTGTTAAATCTGACATAGAAGTAAATGGTACGTCAAATGTGTATCCTAACTCATAAAATGCTTTTGCACTAAGGCTCATGCTTGTTTCTGTTTTGAACGGAAGGTTAAAGCTTAATGTTGCTCTATCAAGTTGTTCAACAGATAGTTCATCTGCTGTGCCTGTCAAGTTTGCACTTGCATCAACAGCACCTAACCATGTAAAAGCTGTAAGAGGGATAATAAAGGCTATTAACATTGTTATTGTAATAATTATTTTTTTCATATTTTATCCTTGCTATAAAAGTATTGTTACTCTATCGTGAAAACGAAGATTGAAAATCTATTGCAGCTGCTCCCGAAATAGAGTCTAGGTCAATCGTTTCTTTCATTACAGAATAGTCAATACAGTTTGTAATGATAGTTAATGCTTCAGGGCCATCAACTTTTGCTTTAGGGTTTATAGACATAGGAATATAGCCCATTGCTTGTAATTCTCTAAGTGCATAACGAGGAGCTTTAGTTGCTCTAAGCATTATTCCACCTTTAATATTCCATGTTGTAGTACAAAAGTATGCGAAATCATCGTATGCTAACGAGTCTGCTCGCTCTCCAATTTTACTTAAATCTACATAAGCTGCAAGGTCTGCAAGTGCTACCTCGTTTTCTACTTCATCTTCACTAATTCCTAGGTATGTTGATGCAAAATATGCAACATCAGCCAAGCTAACTGTCTCGGCTTCAAGCATTTCTGTTACTTTCTCTGCAGATTGCGCTGAAAGCGCTGTGCAAAAAAGAGCAAAAAATAGTATGAAAATAGTAATTTTTTTCATTATTTCTCCTTTACTAAGTATAATATTATGATATACTATTATATATGAAAAATCAAGAAAAAACAGATAAAAAGCAAAAAAAAGTTAAGGTTAAATATCCTGAGTTACTTATAGCTTTGGTAGTATTTTTACTTGTTGGAGCTATTTCCTATATTAACTTGCTGGACACTCTTGAGTACAGCGCATATGATATGCTGTTACTGGCGAAACCTGCAACTGAAGAGCGAGATGACATTGTTATAGCAGCTATTGATGATGCGTCTATTGCTGTGGAAGGAACCTTTCCTTGGCCTCGGGATGTACTGGCTGATGCTATTATAAGAATGCGTGAACTTGGCGCAGAGCAGGTAAGTTTTGATATTGAGTATTTATCGCCGTCTGCAAAGGGGTTAAACCCAAGCGGTGTTGATGAACTTCCGAGCACTTTTGATAGCGCCGAATCAGAAATAAGTAGTATATTAAATGAATTATCATCAGCTATTGTTGCAGGTGAACTTCCACCTGAGTATGTGGGAGATGTGAGCCAAGAATTGATTCAATATAATATCGGTCCAGCTTTTGATTTGCTAGAAGAAGAGATAAATACTGAAGTGTTTTTAGATAATGACTTGTACTTTGCTCAAGCATTACATTTTTTTGGGAACTCATGGTTAACCATAAACGCTGCAGATGTTCAAATTCCAGTATACAATTCGCTTGATAACTACGTTAGAGAAAATATGCTTTTAGATGATGTAACTTATCCAAAAGGCGAAATAGGAAAGGAAAATCAGAAGTTTTTTGATATCACAGGTCAATCAAAAAAAATGAGTCCTGCATTGGAAATTCTTATGCGAGCTTCAAACGGTGCTGGTTTTACTAACATTATTTTGGATTCTGATGGAACTAGACGCCGTGTTGAGCTTTTGCATGAAGATGAAGATCAATATATAGCTCAATTAGTTTTTGCCCCAATACTACACACTCTTGATACAGATACAATTATACGAGAAAAAGGTAATTTTTTTACAAATGATACTTTGGTTGTAAAAGATGCACTTTTCCCTGGTGAAACTGAAAGGAAAGATATTAGGATTCCTTTAGACTCTGAGGGTAGATTTCTAGTTAACTGGATTAGAGATACTTTTCCATTAAGTTTTAAGAATGATTCAGTATTACTTTTACATAATATTGATGAGGCTGAAGATGCTGTAATCGAATTTTTACAGTCAATAGGTAGTTTTAGGCTTGCAGATGAGCGAGGTATGCTCCCTTATTATGGTATAGCACAGTATCTTTTGTCAGTGTATGATGAATTGCAAATGATGAAATCTGTCCTCTTTAGCGAAAATAACATTGGTTACGTTCAACGCATTTTAGAATCATATGACGATATGTATAAGGATAAAGAAAAACTACTAGTTAATAATCCTGATGCAAATACACAAGAACTCGATACGGCTATGGCACTTATAGAAATTGAGCTTGAAAATACTGAACTTGAAACTAACTGGGATGAAGCCCTTTTGGATGAGTATATTGCTCTTAAAAAAGAATTTTTTGAAGCATGTTCTGAGCTTACGAATGTAGCTTATAAAGATGAAATTTTTATTGTATTGGATAGCATAACAACCGATGAAAACAGAGCTGGTATGGAGATACTTAAGCTAGATTTAAATGATAAGTTTGGCGGTTTTACGGATCAACTCGCATTGTATAATGAATTATATGCTCCCTTAAAAGATGCTTATGATGGATCCTTTGTAATTGTTGGGCATACAGCAAGTAACTCTACCGACCTTGGAACTACACCTTTTGAAGGGCAATATCCAAACGTAGGTACTCACGCAAATGTGTATAACACTATAATGAATGAAGAGTTTATTACACCCGTTCCAAGAATAATTACAATGTTGCTTTCTTTTATGTTACTCTTTTTATATGCCATTACAGCAAGAAGGGTTGGTAGTACTGCAAGAAACGTTACAGGGGTTATTACAATCTTAATTGTGCCTGTCATAGCAATTGTTTTTATACAGTTTAACTTTTACGTTGAAGTAGTTTCAACGTTGTTTAATGTTATTTTAGTATATGTTGGTATACTTTTATGGCACTTCTTTACTGCAGAAAGTGATAAACGTTTCTTGCGCCAATCATTTGAAACATATCTTTCAGACGATGTTGTTGAGGAAATTGTTGCAAGTGGTGTAAAACCAGAGCTTGGTGGTGAAGAACGAAATATAACAGCGCTTTTTTCTGATATAAAAGCATTCTCTTCGTTCTCAGAACAGCTTTCTGCAACGCAACTTGTTGATATTTTGAATGAATATCTAACCGCGTTAAGTGATGAAATTCTTGTGCAACGTGGTACAATTGATAAATACATTGGAGATGCAATTGTTGCTATTTTCGGGGCACCGATCCCAATGGAAGATCATGCATGGCGTGCGTGTGTTTCTGCTATTCGAATGAAACAAGCAGAAGAAAAGGTAAATGAAGGGCTCAAAGAAGTTAATGAACAGCTTGTTGCAGAGGGTAAGCCAGCAATAACAATCCAAACTCGAATAGGTCTAAATACTGGTGATATTGTTGTTGGAAACATGGGAACACAAAAGAAGATGAACTACACTATGATGGGCGATGATGTAAACCTTGCTGCTCGTTTAGAAGGAGTAAATAAATCATATAGTTCATGGATAATAATTTCCGAAACAACATGGAAGGCGGCAAATTCTGGTGAAAATGAAGGTAAACTTCTTGGCCGCCGCTTAGATCGTGTTCGTGTAGTTGGACGATCAACTCC
>CAYJHL010000030.1:0-14108 GCA_964369585.1 uncultured Treponemataceae bacterium
CAACATCTTCTATTGTAGTTCCGTCCCAAACCACAGCACCATTTTCAATAAATGGATTATCATCGTCTCGAGTAACGAGCCTTGCATTTCCTATAATAGTCATATCTTCCACCTTTATATAATTAATAATTAACAAGTAATAATTAATATTACCTACGAGTTTTCTTGTAACGAACCGTTAAAAACTGGCATTAACCGTAAGTAAAGAATCCTCGTCTTTTCATTATAAGGCTGATTATTAAATAACGCAAGAGAAAAAATTGAAAATTTTTAAAGGTAGCTAAAAATTATTTTGATATTCGCAGTTTTTTCTGCCGTAGAAAAAGCTAAAAAACCCACCATATAAGCTCGCATAATTATTAATTATCAACAGCTGCCGTAACTACAACTTCTACCAATAACTCTTTTTCGGCTAACTTCGCTTCAACGCAAGCTCGCCCTGGGGGATTTTCTTTTGAAACCCATGCATCATACACTTCGTTCATTTCATCAAAGTAATTTATATCTTTTAGGTAAATAGTAACCATAAGAAGCTTTTCTTTATCTGTACCTACATCGTGTAGTACTCTATCTACGTTTGCGAGAGCTTCCCTTGTTTGTGTTTGTACATCTTTTTTGCCTTCATTTTCTTCATTGCAACACTGCCCACAAAGGTATGCAACACCATTATACACAACAGCTTCACTCATTCGGCTACCTTTGTTAAATCGTTGAATCATATTTACTCCTATAAAAAGCCAAGAAAAAAACATCAGTTTTTGCGCCTTGGCTTTTTTCAAGCCGTTTGTACATATCACATAACGGCATACAATATTGAGTTTGCCATGCAAACTCTAAAATGAATTGAGTGGCATTATTTGTGCCACGATATTCATTAATTCTCCTATCATCAATACTTATGCTATATCCAGTATATCCAAAATATAATACTTTTACAATAATAAAAAAATCAGCGAAGGGGTATTGACAAAACAAGCTTGACTTGTTACTATAGACAGTAACTTGCTTCTATTTATAGTAACAAGTTAAAACAACGAGGTTTTTCCTCTAAGGATAACGTATGCATCAAGATAATAATACAAATGATGGTTTTACACTTTACGATTTAAAAGTTGAAGTTGTAGAAACAGAGAAGAAAATGGTTTGCAAGCACACAGTAGGCGATTCATTTACTGTAGTTGGAGAGAACCTTATTTTTAAAAAAGACACGAACTTTTCAATGTATGCGCTAAGTGCTTTATTGCCGCTTCTTCCGGCAAAACAACGCCCTTTAGATACAAATGACTGGATGCTCTCGGATTCATTCATTGCATGCCCTGACCCGCATTGTGGCGCACAATTTAAGATTACGCGAATAGGCAAACGAACATTTTCTCATGCAGAATGTTCGGTAGTTCCAATTTATACAGGAAAGGAATAATACATAATGAATAGAATTACTATAACCGAAGATTACTCAATTTCAACGGTAATAAATGGTTGCTGGCAATTGTCTTCGGGGCATAGCTTACAAAATAAGCTCGACTATAGCGATATTATGAGGGCTTTTTATCTCTTAACAGAAAAAGGATTTACTACCTTTGACTGTGCCGATATTTACACCGGTGTAGAAGAGTTTATAGGAAGATTTATTGCAGAATTAAAAGCAGGAAAAGGTATTTCTGCAAATGATATACAAGTACATACAAAATATGTACCTGACCTTGCAGAGCTTGCAAATGTTGATTTTGCCTTTACCGAAAGTATTATTGACCGCAGCCTTAAACGATTGAATAAAGACTGTTTAGATATTGTACAGTTTCATTGGTGGGATTATGAGGTTGATGGTTGTGTCGATGTTGCTGGTCATTTGGTTCGCTTACAGGAAAAAGGCAAAATAAAGCATATTGGGGTAACTAATTTTGACACAGTTCACTTAAAAAAATTGGTAGATGCCGGTATTCCAATAGTTTCGATGCAAGGGCAGTATTCACTTTTAGATAGACGGCCAGAAAAAGGACTCTTAGACTATTGTGCACAAAATAACATAAAAGTGTTTTGCTATGGAACACTATGTGGCGGATTTTTATCTGAAAAATACATTGGAAAAGATGTTTCAAATCCAGAAACTAGATCACAAGTCAAGTACGCACAAATTATTGAAGATTCTATCGGTTGGGAGCATTATGGTTCTTTGCTAGAACTCCTAGCAGCTATTGGAAAGGAACATGATGCTTCTGTATCGAATATTGCAACAAAATATATTCTGTCTCAGCCGACTGTTGCTTCAACTATTGTGGGTATACGAAATAGCAAGCATGTTACTGATAACGAAAAACTTTTTAGCTTTGAACTTACTGTCGAAGAGCTTGCAGAGATTAAAAAATTTATGGATAGATTTCCATGTCCAGAGGGTGAGCCCTTTGAGCTTGAACGAACAATTGGCTCAAAATACCGTGGTATTATGAAAATGAATATAAATAATTACGAACAAAATAATTAGTTCGTAAAGGAATTGGAGGAAAATATGGAACAAAATGATGTGTTAGAGTTTAGGGGAAGTAAGGCAATGGCCTTTCTTCCGGTAATTATCTTTTTTGGTTTTTGCGTACTCTTTTTTGTTATCCTAAAGGCTTTTGAGATGCATGCACTTGCAATGGGTGCCTTTGTTGCCTTGCTTATTAGCTCGCTAACGGTAAAAAAGAACCAGTACGAAAATTTTTGGAATGCTGTATATAAGGGCATAAGTGAATCGATTCCAATTGTTGTTCTTTTACTCGTTATTGGTATGTTTTCGGCATTAATAAAGCTTACAAACCTTTCGTCTGGGTTTGTGTGGATTGCTCACAGTCTTAATGTAAGTGGTGGGGCCTTTACCGCAATTACATTTGCGTCTGTTTGTGTAATTGCAACGGCAACAGGATCTTCAATTGGAACCTTGTTTACTTGTTTTCCGATTTTTTATGCAGCAGGTATTTTAGTAGGTTGTAATCCTGCAGCCCTTTCTGCTGCCATTGTTTGTGGTGGAATTTTTGGTGATAATCTAGCACCTATTTCTGATACAACTATTATTTCAGCTGGAACACAACACTACAAAAACTCAAATATAACGGCAGATATTGGCGGTTGTGTGTTCAGCCGCTTAAAATATTCACTCATTGCAGGATTTATTTCCTTCCCATTATTTTGGTTTGTGGGTGGGCAAACAACATCTGTTACTTCGCAAGCAGTGTTAACTGATAATGGTCCACAAACATTAGTAATGCTTTTGCCAGTGGCTCTCATGCTTTTTACTTCAATTAAAACAAAGAGTATTTACAAGGCAATTATTGTGGGCTTGGTAACGGGAACAATTGTAGCTCTCGCCTTTGGTTTAATTAGCACAAAAGATATTTTGTATGTTGACCATGGAATGCCTAAAGGGTTTTTTGCAGATGGTCTGTACTCAATGATGGGAACCGTCACACTCGTAATGTCAGTGTATGGCATTATGGGTGTTCTCAGCGCTTCAAAAGTTCTCGATTCTATAACCAATGCAATTATGAATAATTCACTTGGGAAAACACCACGCAGGGCTGAGTTTGCAATGCTGCTTGGCGTCACCATTAACACCCTTCTTTTTGGTGGAGTGACCAGCGCATCTATTGCAACTTTTGGAAAAATTCAAAACGAACTGGGACAACGTATGAACTTACACCCTTATCGCCGTGCAAATTTACTCGACGGTTTTGCAAATGGTATAGCCTTAGCGGTACCATTCTTGAGCGTATTTGTGTTTATTGGCTCGGCCTTAACCGGTGGCTACGATGAAGTTTCCCCTCTATCAGTTACACAGGTTGCCCCATATATGATGTTCTCTTTTGTATTCTTTATAGTCCTTTGTATTTCAGTTATAACCGGCTGGGGACGGCGTTTTGAAGGAGAAAACGGAGAACCAATAAAATAAAAATTTCCATACTGCTAAATTAGCCCAATGTACCAAAAATATTGGGCTAATTTTTATCAGAAGACCTATTCTTCATTACTTGACATCTACCCTTTTTCTGATACAATAGTCAGATGAAAACAATCCCTAAATGTGCAAGTAATTTATCTAGAATTATTCAGTGTCCTACCGTCTCTCTATCTGCAGCAGAAGATACTCAAAAAGTAAAAAATACAAACTTTGACCAATTGCATAAAACACTCAAAAAACTATACCCGAACGTATTTAAAATAGCGGAAAATACAATTATTGGCTCATACTCTTTTATTTTACGATGGAAGGGAAAGGATTCAAGCCGCTCAATAGTAGTTATGGCTCACCAAGATGTAGTCCCTGCAGGCGTTCCAACAGGTAAAGATTTTGACAAAAACCTTATTCCAGAAGGATGGACATACCCTCCTTTTTCAGGTGAGATAACCGATACGGAAATTAGAGGTCGTGGAACCCTTGATGATAAAGGTTCTCTTTGCGCACTGTTTGAAACTTTTGAAGATTTAATGATAGAAGGATTTACGCCAGAAATAGACGTGTACCTTTGCTCAGCACATAATGAAGAAACTTCAGGATGGGGAGCTCCAGATATTGTTACAGAGCTTGAAAAACGAGGCGTAAAACCTGAATTTGTATTAGATGAAGGTGGTGCCATTGTCGACGCCCCTCTTCCAACTATGACACAAAAGGCCGCTATGGTAGGCTTATGCGAAAAGGGTGTTGCAAGCGTATTGTTCACAGCAAAAAGCAAAGGAGGCCATGCAAGTGCTCCGCCAAAACAAAGTCCCCTCGGAAGACTCGGAAGATTTGTTTCAGAAATTGAAAAAAAATCTCCTTTTAAAGCAACAGTTACTTCTCCATTAAAATCAATGCTTAAAAACAGTGCCCCACATGTATCATTTCCACTTAATGTACTTTTTCGCCATCCACAATTTTTCGCACCTTTTATTACAAAAGCTTTTACCCTACTTGGAGGAGAATCAAGGGCATTAGTTCAAACGACATGCGCCTTTACAATGGCCAGTGGTAGTTCTGCAGTAAACGTTCTTCCAAACAGTGCAAGCGTAACTGCAAATTTACGTCTTCTTGGTGGAGTGGACACAATCGAATCTATTCTAAAAGACTTAGAAAAAAGGGCAAAAAAATACAACATTGAAGTGTCTCTAATAAGTGGGCATGAGCCATCAATTATTTCCAACACTGGAAAAGAATTGGAATATTTAAAATCTACAATAAGCAAATGTTTTCCAAATGTGGTTCCTGTTCCGTATATAATGATAGCTGCAAGTGATTCACGCCATTTTGGAAGAATATGTAACAATGTATATCGCTTTGCACCATTCACTATGTCTGGATCTCAAAGAAAAACTGTTCATGGTTTTGATGAACACATCACTATTGAATCATTCGAAAAAGGAATAGCCTTTTATAAAGAATTGATTAAGGGCCTAGTGTAATTAACAATTAATAGGTAATAATTAATATTACAGTAAACCCCGCGAGAGTTATTTAATAAATTACTTACGATTTTCATATATGAAGCTAAACTTGCAAGCTTAAGTTGTTAATTATTAATTCTTAATTAATTTCTTGTTCTTCCATCGTCCGCTTAAATAATATGGCACAATGATTATAACACCTACGAGCCATCCTGTTCCAAAGCACCAAAACATATTGTACTCACCAAAAAAGTGAGTATAAATATATGCTGACGGAACACGAGCTCCTAAAAAAGACACTAGCGTACATACCATAGGTATAACCGTCTCCCCTGCTCCCCTTACAGAAGCATTGAGCACAAATATTATTGACAAAAGCGGAAAACAAGGCATAATACGGCGAATATATTCTTGCCCTACAAAAATTACATCTGCATCATCAGTAAAAGCGCGTAAAAGGAATTCGCCAAATACAATAGATAAAACACACAGAACAATAGACATCCCAATAGTAATTGCCAATGTAGATCGCACACCTTGTTTTACTCTATCAAGCCTTTTTGCGCCAACATTTTGGCCTACGTACGTTGTCATAGCCATTGAAAAGCTCATAATCGGCATAAATACAAATGCATCGACTTTTGCAGCTGCACTGTAACCTGCCATAAAATCAGAACCAAAGCTATTTACAAGTCGTTGAAGAACCATTACGCCTAAACTTACTAAAATATTTTGAAGCCCCGCAGGAAGCCCTATAGTTAAACTTTTTTTGAGAATTTCACCTGAAAATTGCATTTTAGTAAACGCAATTTTAAAAAGTGCAATTTTTTTATTTATATAAAATATTCCAAAGATAAAGGCAAAGCTTTGCGAAATAATTGTTGCAAGAGCAACGCCAAACACACCCATCCCAAACACAGCAACAAACAAAAGGTCAAGCACAATATTTATAACCGTAGAAATTGCTAAAAACAACAGCGAGGATTTCCCATCACCAAGCCCTTGCAAAATAGAGTTATTCATATTGTAACCAAATGTTGCAAGTGTTCCTAAAAATACTGTACGCAAATACGTTACAGACATATCTGTAAGTACGCCTTCTGGTGTGTTTAATAACTGTAGAAAAAATGGTGCAAAGATAAAGCCAACAATACCAATTATGGACCCTCCAATAAGCATAAATATATACATGGTATCTACAGTTGTTTGAATTTTCTCTTTATTGTCAGCACCTTTAAATTGCGAAATAAGAATTGTTGCCCCCATACCAACGCCAGCAAAAAGGGAAAAAAGTAAAAACATTACAATAAAGGAATTTCCAACTGCTGCAAGAGCATCAGAGCCAACAAAGTTTCCAACAACAATGCTATCAACAATATTATACATTTGCTGTAGAACATTCCCAAAAAGCAGAGGAATAGTAAAGCGAACAACAAGCTTTGCGGGGCTACCCTTTGTCATATCAATCATTTGCAGCCTCTTCCATTTTTTTAAGTCGTGCATCATCTAATGTTATTGTTAAGTTCTTTTCATTAGATGGTAATACTGTTCCCTTTGGGCCATTTTTTGCACGCCTCAAATGCTTTACTTGCGTATAATAAAGGTCTGCCGTTTTTGCTTTTCGTGCCTTTGAATAAAACACTGCTAAGTTCCCTGCATCCAAAAGAACTTCTAAAGGAACCGTTTTTCCCTTTTGATTTTTTATAAACACATAGCCACCAGGATAATCTCTCGTGTGAAGCCACATGTCTTGACCTTTAACATGGCGACGCAAAAGCTCATCATTTTCACTTGCTGTTCTTCCAACAAGCAAATGCCAACCACTTATTGTAAAGCTTAGCCCAGGATGTTTTTTTTCAATTTGCTGCTTTGGTTTCGTTTGCTTTTTCAAAAGTTGTTGCAAACGAATAGGGTTGGGTTCTTTTAACACACTTTCCCATGCCATATCAAGATCAAGAATTTCTTTTTTTAGTTTTGCTATATCATGATCAAGTTCGCCCAATCCCGAAACAGACTTTTTATACCTTGTATAATAGTTTTGGGCATTTTCTTGTGCCGATTTTTTTGGATCTATTTCAAGGCGCACCATATTTCCAGTTTCATAATCTTCACATTCAAAAAACCGACTTATATCATCGTTTGAAAGTTGTTCAACCAGTAGATGGGCATTAGCGAGAATAAGGTCTCCAAAGTGTTTTAAATTTTCAGAGTGTAAAAAGCTTTCTTTTTTTTCTTCAAGCCTTATTAGGGCAGCAGACATTCTGTTTTTTTGTTTGTCATACGCTTTTTGCGCCTGTTCTAAAAGAACTTCCTTAGACAAGGTTTGTCCATATTCACCATACCAAATATCTATTTTTTCACTATAGGTTAAATCTTCAAAAGATTTACCATTTAACACAGCTTTATTTGATTCAATAATTCCTGTTTCTTGTAGTTCAATAAAGTCACGTACTTCAAAAACTTTGTCGCTTTTCTTTTCAACTGGCTCAGGCAGGATAAATGTACCGCCTGTTACTTCGCCTCTTTTTGGGCGCCTATAAAACACATCGAGTATTTTTAAGTTTTCATCGGTAATAATAATATTTGCAGAACCTGTCCAAAGACGAATAAACATAAACATATTTTCTGAAACTGTTTTAAGGGACATTTTTATAATTCTGTCGCTATTAATTTGCTCACAAGATTCAATTTTACAGCCCTTAACACGAGATTTTAAGAATTCCATAAAGCGTAGAGGTTTATCATTTTTAGGTATTTTGCGTCTTGTTTCATGGATGCGACAAGCGCCTGCTGCGAGACACACAAAAACAGCGCAAGAGGTATTTTTATAGGTATGAAATGCTATGGTGTCATAACTTGGCTGAACAATTTGCTGAATAAAACTTCCTGCTAGGTTAAGTTCATTAAGTACAACATCGATTTCTTTATTATTTAGAGACATTACAGAATTATAGAGCAAATACGAATAAAAAACAAGCTTAAAACAACCGTCATCTTGAGTGAAAAAAAACTCATCCCGGGCAAAACAACCGTGATCACGAACGAAAACACCCGTCATCCCGCGCAAAAACACCCGCCATCCCGAGCAAAAACACCCGTCATCCCGAGCGAAGTCGAGGGATCTCATTTTTGAATGAGATTCCTCCCTACACGTATCGAAATGACGATACAAACTATGCTAGTAATTAATTATTGTCCTTGGATTTACCAGTTTCCCATCTTTATACACAGAAAAATGTAAATGATTTCCAGTCGAATACCCTGTACTACCTACATAGCCAACTATGGTATTTTGGCTCACATTTTGCCCTTTTTTAACTGGGGCTGCTTCCATAAAATGGGCATACAATGTTTGATAACCATTATGATGATTTATTATTACATAGTAACCATAAATGCTAGAATAGCCTGCGACAGAAACTGTTCCACTCATTGATGAACGAACAGGCGTCCCTTTTGCAATAGCAAAGTCATCTCCTGTATGAAAGCTTCTCACTCCTGTAAAAGGGTCCGCTCTGTATCCATAATTAGAAGAAATGCGCCAGTTTTTAGAAGCGAGAGGGAATTTAAATAATTCCCCCATAGCCATTCGAAGAGAATTGGTATCAAGTCGAGCACCAGGAATAAAAAGCTTATCCCCAATGTGAATAATAGAACTATCCAATTCGTTAACATCAAGGATTTCTTCAATAGTAACGCTATAATCAGTCGCTATTCCTTCGAGTGAATCACCTTTTACGACTTCATGTGTCAGTCCATCAATTGATGGAACGGTAAGCTTTTGTCCTGCCCATAATAAGCGAACATTCTCGATATTATTTATGCCTATAAGTGTAGATATATTATCTAAACCAAACTTGTTACTTATTGTGTGAATGCTATCACCGCTTTGAACTGTATACGTTGTAAATGTAACCGATTGAGTATATAGGTCTTCAACATCTGCATGTGCAATTAACGCTAAGGCTTCTTCTTCGTACACGTGAGATGATCCGGTCAATGCTATAAAATTTTGCATCGATGTTGAAAGAGCTTCTTCTTCAACTAATACTGCTTGATGAAAGTCTAGTGGCTTTGCAAAGCTTTGAGAATAACTTATATAAGTAACAACACCCCATGCCATTACCAATACCACACACATCGCTACAAATGCATGGCGCACAGAAAAAATTGCCGAACATACTCTTTCTAAAGAAAAATGAGAATCTCTTTCTCTTTGAACACTATGCGTAATATTTTTTTTTGTCACTATAGCTTTTTTGCGAGAAGGAAGCTGCATGTTAAGCATTTCTTCCAATGTAGGTGTGGCTATAGGAATACTCTTTGAGTCAAAATAACTAATAATTTCCATACTTTAGTATCGACATAATTTGTTTTGCATATTAGAATATACCTATGAAGTTTAATACTTTTTTTTCAATAATTATCGGGTTATGCATTGGGCTTGTCCTAAAACTATTTATCATTGATGTGGTAAAGGTTTCCGGCGATTCCATGGAACCGACCATTCTAAGTAATTCTACCGTTGTAATAAATAAGCTTGCTTATGGAATTGTTACGCCTCTAGGAGCTGATCTCCTACTACAATGGGCATCTCCCCAAAAAGGAGATATTGTAGTATATCTTTATAATAACAAAATGGTTGTAAAACGTTGCGCCGGAATTGCAGGAGAAGTACTGGATTTTTCTGACGATTCACAGTATATTATAGTAGAGGATATATCTTTTCCTCTTTCAGAGAAACAGTATCAACGAATTAAGTTTGATGAAGTAGTCCCTGATAAAACCATATTTGCTATAGGAGATAATTATATGCATTCCGTAGATTCTCGTGATTATGGTTTTATACCAACAAAAAATATTTTAGGAAAGGTTATACAATAATAACTATGCAGGTCAATTCCTTTTTTTCAAAAAACAGAATTATTGCATTCTCAATATTACTCATCGCGGTTATGCTGTACATTATCATCTCATACGCACAACTTGCGCTAATACAGCCGGAAGAAATTGTTCTTGCTCCAGAAGCACCACTCAGAGGATCCATTCTCGATAGAAATAATAAACCCCTTGCTATTCAAACCGACTTTTACCACCTAAAAGTAACTCCTTCAGATGTTCAAGATGTTGATTACCTTGCAACAGTATTAGCACCTGTCACGAATTTATCAAAATCCTATATTATAGCTTCGATTAACTCCGCGGAACGAAATTTTCTATATTTGAAGAAAGAATTAGATGAAAGTGAAATGGAAATGATACAGTCTATTATCAGAGTAAATTCCCTCTCCGGAATTAGTTTTGATACAGTTGCGCGACGGGTGTATCCAGAAAACACGTTAGCATCTCAGGTTATTGGCTTTATGGGTTATGAAGGTCAAGGTTTATCAGGTATAGAATTATCTCAACAAGAGGTGCTTGTTCCAGAAAACTTCACGACAGGGAAAAGCCCTGTGGGAAACAATATCTTTTTAACTATTGATGCTAACTTACAATACAAGCTAGAGCAGATTGCACATGACTCTATAGAAGAGACACAAGCAGAAAGTTTTATGCTTGTTGCAGCAAGTGCAAAAACAGGTGAAATACTATCTTATATAAGCTTACCATCTGCAAATCTCAATACCTATCCAACCTCACTTGCTTCAGAAAAAATTGATCGTCCTGCAGTTCTTGCGTATGAGCCGGGTTCTGTATTTAAAATTTTTTCTGTTGCTAGTTTCATTGAATCAGGTGCCATAAACCAAAATGAGACTTTTCTCTGTAATGGTGTTCATACCATGACTGCTGCAAATGGTGAAACATCGGTAATTACCTGCTTAGGATACCACGGCCATGTTACCGCACGTGAAGCGCTTCAGTATTCATGTAACGATGCGCTTGCACAAATGAGCGAGCAAATGGGTTCTGAGGCTTTTTTATCAATGATTCGAAAATTTGGATTTGGTGAATACACCTATTTGGAAGTGCCTTCTGAAACAAGGGGTTCTGTAAAATCTACTTCTGATAGACTATGGTCAATTCGGTCAAAACCTACTATGTCAATAGGGCAAGAGCTCTCTGTATCGGCATTACAAATGGTCCAAGCAACAACAGCCCTAGCTAATGGAGGGGTTCCATTACAACTAACATTTATTTCACAAATAACAGACAGCAATGGGAATGTTGTGTATCAGCATACACCTAAAGAAAAAGACAGAGTTGTTTCTCGCGCCACAGCAAATTATTTATTAAGTAGTATGGAAACAACAGCTCAACACGGAACAGGAACAAGGGCAGCACTTGGAGATATTTCTATTGGTGTAAAAACTGGAACAGCTCAAATTACCGACCCCGAAACAGGAAAGTACAGTGATACTGACTTTGTTTCAAATGTTGCGGCAATTTTTCCTGTAGATGACCCAGAAATAGTTCTTTATATCGTAATAACTAAAGCTCAAGGAGAAACTCTTTCTGGTCGAATTGTAGCGCCTGTAATTGCTAAAGCAGCAAACACTATCATTGATCATTTAGGTTTAGCTCGGGCTAATGCTGCGTCTTTAGAACACTCGGGACTCATCACATTTCAAGCAGATACCCCCCCCACGCTAGAGAATGTAGTTCCAGATTTCACTGGAATGTCAAAAAGAACTATAACACCTCTTTTAAGTAACGATTCGTTACATTACTTACTCCACGGTGATGGCTGGGTTGTAGACCAAAATCCAGCGCCAGGAACTCCTATAACTGAGGGTATGACAATTACCCTTTATTTAGAGTAATGCATGAACAATGATTTATTAGAAAAAAATTTACTATTATTTTCTAAACGCTTTGAGCACTTACATGCGGGTCTTTTAGCATTATGTTCCCAATTTTCTGTACCTAAAGAAATTGAATTATGTAAAGCAAAAAATGCTGAAATAAGCGCAACTTATGAAAAAACCTATATGCATTCTGCATACAACCCAAGCGCAGAAGCAAAAAAACACATGCAATCAAATGACATTACAAAAGCAGAATCAGTTGTGTTTTTGGGAGCAGGATTAGGATATGGCCCCATAGCATGTGCTTCACAACATCCTTCAAAAACAATTATCATCATAGAGCCCAATCCATTATATATTCTTCTAAGTTTTTCTTGCCTTGATTGGGAAATAGTTTTTGAACATCAATCACTTGTTTTTTTATTAGAAGCGCCGCAAAATACCGTTATCACTATTCTTGAACAATATGGACTTACCGATTGTTTTTTTCTTACTCAAAAAGCAATTATGCAACATGCAAGTGAATACTTTGCAAACATACAAACACTTATTTCTCGAAACGTAGATAAACAAGCAATTAACATGCGCACACTTGAAAAATTTTCAACACTTTGGCTTTCAAATATGTGCAAAAATTTTTCTGTCATTGAACACCTCGCAGGTATTAAAAAATTTAAAAATCAGGCTCAATCGTTGTCAGCATGCGTACTTGCTGCAGGGCCAACGCTCGATTCAGTTCTACCCTACTTACATGAGATACAAAAACGATGCATACTAATTTGCGTAGACACAGCCCTTCGAGCTTGTTTATCAGTAGGAGTACAACCAGATTTTATTATTTTAGTTGATCCCCAGTACTGGAATGCACGGCACATAGAAGGTCTACAATCGTCCGAAAGCATCCTTATCACTGAGTCAGCCGCATACCCTAGTGTTTTTAGATTTGAATGCAAAGAAATACTACTGTGCTCTTCTCTTTTTCCGCTTGGGAAATACATTGAGCAATTTACTGGAGAAAAAGGAGAACTTGCTGCAGGGGGGTCTGTTGCTACAACAGCGTGGGACTTTGCTCGTTTTATTGGCTGCAAAAGCATATTTATGGCTGGACTTGACTTATCTTTTCCAGAAAAAAAAACACACACAAGAGGAAGCACCTTTGAAGAAAAGTCGCATATAGACGCACACCGTATTTTTCCAACAGAAACAGCACTTGCAAAAGTACTGTATAATCCTCAAACTGATAGAGCAAAAGACTATGAAGGTACTGATACAATTACAGATGCGCGCATGAAATTATATGCTTGGTGGTTCGAAAGCAAATGTGCAACTTATCCTGAAATTCGAACCTATTCACTTTCAAAAAAATCATTATACATCCCCCTAGTAGAGCCCATCTCGGTTGAAAATGTATTGTCACGTCCAATTGAAAGAGAAAAAATTATTTCATTTATGAACACAATAGATACAAATACTACTTCGAACCCTAAGGGATATATTTTAAATGAACTGTTACGCGACTTCGATCTTTTGCAAGACATTGTAAAAAAAGGAATCAACCTCTGCAATAAGCATTATAGCTCAGACTTTCAATACGAAAAAGCAATTACCCTGCTTAGCGAAGTTGATACAGAGATTTTTAACTCAGCTGCTAAAAATATTGTATCATTGATTTTTCCTACCCCAGAGAAATTACAGCAAATTATCTCAGAAAAACTTCCTCAGGAACCTCCACCCCCACCAAAAGGTAGCTATACAATGGCTGCTCAATATAATATTGCAAAAACAAAAATACTTTATGAATTAATTAAAAATAGTATTGATTTACATATTCACTACTTGCGAAAAAATGTATAAAACCTTAAAATAGTAGTTAAGTTTTTCTTTATAACACCGATACTTAATATGTAAGGAACATATTAAGTAAGGGTGTGTCCCAAGACATCCAGACACCATTACTGAAAGTATCAA
>CAYJHL010000031.1:0-14040 GCA_964369585.1 uncultured Treponemataceae bacterium
CTTTTTCATCCATGATACGCTCAGAACTGGTAATATCAATTATTATATCTTTGTTATATGTAATGTCATGAATAGTAATAGTATTATTATCCGATGCCTTTGCAGCCCCAATGCAATCCAGTTGAATACTTGCTGCAAGTACTTTTCCTAAATTGTGGTCAGTATGATTTCCGCCAATTTCGCTTCGTCCTGCGCTAGTAAAAAATCGTACGCCTTCAGATTTTGCATCTTTTTTAAAATAGGCAGTCCATTCATTTGCTAAGTTTGTGTAGCGGTCCATTTGTGACTTTAGTACTGACTCATCTGTTCCATAAAGCTCAGTAAAAAGTTGTTTTGAAAAATCCATTGTCATCCTCTTTTTTATTTATGATAATAATATGCGGGGTATTCCATTTCAGTTGGTAGCCCAAGGCTTGATTGTATTGCTTCTAGCGTTGCAGCTTCTTTTGGAAACATTATTGTTTTTGCCGTAGATGAAAAATCTAAAAGCAAATCTAAAAATGATATTTCTTCTTTTTCATACTGATAATATTCTACGTACATGTCTTCGCCCTCAAAGAGGTTTATTTCCATGTCTATAATAGTATCTTCAAAGCTTCCCACTGCATCAATTAACCCATTCTTTTCAGCTTGAAGCGCAGTATAAATTCTACCATCTGCCAATTCTTGAACATACTCTATGTCCATTCCGCGAGACTCGGCTACGATAGAAGTGAATTGATCATATGCTTCATCGGCTATAGATTGCATAATTGCCCTTTGTTCTTCGGTTAATGGACTATTAATATTCATCATGTTTTTATTTCTACCAGCTGTAATGGTTGTCATTTTTATACCATAGGCATCCATTAGTTCGGTTATATCTATCGATGAACTTGATATCACGCCAATAGAACCGGTAAGTGTATTTCTATTTGCATAAATAGTCTCTGCTGCGCATCCTATATAGTATCCGCCTGATGCTGCAATAGGGCCAAAGTATGCCCAAATAGGTTTGCCGCTTACTTCTTTGTACTCTTCTAATGCAAGGTATACATCATCCGATTGGTATACGCCGCCGCCAGGGGAATCAATATACAATAGAATGGCTGCATTACTGCTATCGTAAGTTAAGTTTTCAATAGTTTCTAAAAGCCATCTTTGATTGTACGATTCATTTTCATTTTGTATAACACCCTCTATGCTAAGAACAGCTATTGATGCATTCCTATTAAATGAAAATGATGACGCTGTGTCTTCAACAATGTCGGTTAAGTTTGCTGAAGTTGAAATATTCGGAGTAAAGCTACTGAAGGAAAAATTCCCTCGTATTATTTGTGCTACTATTAATCCTATAACTAGAGCTGTTAATATAATAAAAAGTGTTAACCCTTGTTTAGCACCCTTACTGAGGGTATTTTTTTTCTTTGTTGGTGTAATAATTTTACTGTAATCTTGCATAACTTCCACTTATTGTTCTATTGCTTCTACTGGAGATTTTTCACCAAAATCTTCAGGTGTTAATTCTTTTCTATCAATTGCAGATTGATTTAAAGCCCTAAATTCACCTATTTGAGCCAGTTGGTGATATCGAATTATAAAGTAAATTCCTAACAAGATTAAAACAGTGCCTATATTTACAAATAAATCTAGGTATTGTACATTAAATCCTGCAAATATCGAAAATACGATTCCAGGAATAAAGCTAAGTAGGTACCACCCTAAAAAGCTTAAATCTAAGAAAAATAAATCGCCTTTATTTCCCTTTGTTATTATTTTACTTAGCTTCATTGCTTTTTTTACACCCACATGTGGGTTTTCGGCTATAATAAAAAACATTTCATAGTATGAGTATACTTTTATGAATCCTGGAATAATAAAAAGGAGCAACCAAAGTAGTGTCCATAAGCTAAACCATAATGCACTCAATAGTGCCTTTATCCAAAGTGAAAACCCTTCTATGAATGTTTTGTATGTTGTAATTTCATTATTTTTTGAGAAATGCATAAAAAAATACATCATTGCCATAAACAATACTGCCGAGATAGCCCCAGTAATAGGGTATGAAAAAACTAAGTACGAGTTATATTGCTCTGTTGGTAATAACAAGTCTGGCAGTAATGAAATAACTAAGGAATATAATCCTGCTGAAAATACTACACGCAAGGGCTGAGACCATTTTCCCTTTAACTGCTGTAATGCCTCTTTTTTGTATCGTTTTCTATCAAACATTGGTCCCTCCTATTGCTTGTGAAGGTTCTGTTTCTCCTATGTCTTCATATGAAATTACCTTTCTTTCAAGGGCAGATTTTAATAAAAACTCATAGGCATAGGTAAAGGCTGTTGCCATATACGGCATTAAAATTACAAATATAACCATATACAAAAATAAACCTATAAAGAGCGCAAATAAGTACGTTTCTGGCGATTGTATATACAATACAAAACCAATAAGGTATGGAATCATTGCAAGTAATAACCATCCAATAAAACTAAGAGACATAAAGAAAAGGTCTCCCTTGTAGCCTTTTGTAATTTCTTTACTTATTCTCATTGACTTACAAACACCTACGTGTGGTTTGTCTACCATAACAAAAAACATTTGTGAGTATGCAAACATCTTTATAATACCAGGAATGTACAAGAGAAGGGACCAAAGCGTAATCCATAAACCTTCCCAGAATAGACCTCTAAATCCTTTATGCCAAAAAGCAAAGCCTTCAAAAAAGGTTCTTGCTGTTGTGCCTTTGTTGTCACGGGAAAACTGTAAGTAAAAGTAATAAAAAGCCATCATAACGGCGGCCACAAATAGCATGTAGATAATCATTATTATGAAACCCATAACTACTGAAAGTGGGTCGTTAGTGTTTGCCGAGAATGATGTATCACTTACTTGAACTTGCGCATCAGGAGCTAGAGCTGTGATTGTTCCCATGGCAACGAAAATTAATAATCCGATTGCTAGTACTCCTAGAGATAATAGTAGCGGGAGTTTCCAATAGCCTTTTGCGTGCGCCCAAGCGCGTTTTTTTAATTCTTTTCTATCAAACATTGTGTCTCCTAAAATTGTAGCATGCAGTTAATTAAAAAACTAGCTATAAAATTATAGTATGTATAGAGATTTTATTCAAGAACACTGTGTCATTTTTAGAAAAAGAGCTAAGTATTATTTGATTCTTTTAATAGTTCGCTGTAATAGCGATTTTCAATTTTATCTAGTGGAATGCCACATTTTATCAGTAGATGCTGCAGCTTTTGAAGAGCATGTTCAACAGTTTTTTTATCTTGTGACTCTGCAATAATTTCAAGCTCTAAAAAGTCACCAAGCGTTGTTATGCTACAAAGTTCAAGTAATACGTCATCAAAAATCCATTGTAACACACATTTTTCTTTACGTAAATCTATTTCAAAACCTGTATCAACAAGAATTGTTTCAAAGGCGCTTCTGTCACTTATAACAAATTCATGCTCTTCATTAACTTCGAATCCAATAGGTTTATCAAAGTCGGTTGTTTTTCTCAGTTCTTTTTTCTTATACGTTACCATAAGGCACGAGGTTTTTTCGCCGTTCGAATTTTCAGAAACTTCTTCTCGTATACGAACTCTCACGGGGTTTAGTATATTTTTAGAGTAACATTGCCAATATGTATCGCTCTTTTGCTTTTTTCCTAAAAAATTCGCAAATGCATCTATATTGTTTTTTGTTGACTCATAATTATCTACGTGCGCTTTTAATTCTATTTCAAACATATTTACATTTTATCATAAAAAATTACTTGCGAAAAGATATTGAGTATTGTATAATAGCAGTATGTTTGAAGTTAGAGTAGAAACGTCGTTTTCGGCGGCACATTATTTAAAGAATTACAGTGGAAAATGTGAAAACTTACATGGCCATAATTACCGTGTAATGGCATATGCTCGAGGAAAAGACTTACCTTCTGATGGTATACTTATTGATTTTGGTGAGGTCAAAGCAGCGTTAAAAGAAGTATGTCGCACTCTTGATCATAGCAATTTGAATGATTTAAAAGAAGATGGAATGCTTATTTTTAATAACAATCCTAGTGCAGAGCGAATAGCTGCATATATCTTTGATCAATTGGAAATGCTCTTGCCTAAAAAAGATGCTGCTAGGCTTCATGCTGTTGAAGTATATGAAACCCCAGGTAATCGCGCTCGCTATATGCGGTAGTTAATTATTAATTAACAAGTAATAATTAACTACACTGTTTTGATTTTTTTCGTCTACCACCAAAATAATCCCCGTGGTGGACGGAATCGTTATGCAATTTTGTGAGGCTAATGTTAATTATACATTATTAATTATTAATTGCCCCGTCGTACTGGGATACCCATTTTATGTAAATCTTCTTTTATACCAGGAATGGTAAATTCGCCTGAGTGTACCATAGTCGCTATAAGGGCTGCATCTGCTAGCCCGCCCTTGCTTCCATCTTCTAAGTTTTCAGATACAACATCGGCAAGGTGTTTTACAATGCCACCACCACCCGATGCAACAATCGGAACACTTACAGCATCTGCAATCATTCGTGTAAGGGTAAGCTCATAACCAGCCTTTGTGCCATCTGCATCAATTGAGTTTAGCACTATTTCACCAGCCCCTAGTTCAACAGCTTTTTTTGCCCATGCAAGTGCATCAAGTTCTGTTGCTGTTCTACCACCATTTATATATACACGGTAGCCTGAAGGCATAGAGGCGTCAAGGGCCGCATCCATTCCAAGTACAATACATTGGTTTCCAAAAATTTCTGCACCCTGTGTGATTAGTGTCGGGTTTTTTACTGCTTGTGAGTTCAAGCTAATTTTTTCAGCACCAGCTAAAATTGTTGATTTAATATCATCTAATGTTGTAATACCGCCGCCAACACAAAAAGGAATAAATACTTGTTTTGCAACACTCTTAATAAGGTCTAATATGGGGCCTCTACCTCGAGCGGATGCCATAATATCGTAAAACACGAGCTCATCAACACCTTGGCGGTAGTATTCTGCTGCCATGTCTACAGGATCTCCAATGTCAACATTGTTTTGAAACTTTACGCCCTTTGTTGTCCGGCCATCTTTTACATCGAGGCAAACAATAATTCTTTTTTTTAACATGATGGTACCTCTTTTAGATTTGCAAAGTTTTGCAAAATACGTAACCCTGCTTCACCTGATTTTTCTGGGTGGAATTGACAAGCGTATAAATTATCTTTCCATATAGCAGCAGGGAAGTCTAAGCCGTAATCTGCTGTTGCACTCACTATGCTAGAGTTCTTGGGCTGTATAGCATATGAATGTACAAAATAAAAGTCAGTGTTTTCCGGTATTCCTTCAAATATTGGACATTTATTCTTAAATGAAATATTATTCCATCCCATATGTGGTACTTTTAAGTGTTTGGTTTTATCTTCAATAATATTTGAGAAGTGACGGATACTTCCTTCCACTAAACCTAGGCATTCTGTATTGCCTTCTTCTGAGTAATCAAAAATAATTTGCGCACCAACACATATGCCAAGTATAGGCATTTTTTTTGCGTGAGCATTTTTTAAGAATATATCAAAACCTGTACGCTTTAATTCGTTCATTGCAAACTCTGCATGACCATCCCCTGGAAAAAGAATTTTTGTTGCATCTGTAAGGTCTTCCACTTTTTTAGAAATAATGTATGGAATGTTAAGTGACCTAAGGGCGTGCTCTACACTTTCAATGTTTCCTGCGTTATAATCAATTATACCTATCATAATGATATTGTACCATTCTGAGCGTTTACATTCAAGACCTTCTTTATTCTAGTCGATAAGTAACTATGGGTTTTTCTGATGTTTTTTCTGTTGTAAAAGAACTTTTTCTCGATTGGCGCCTTATTGCGGCTTTTGTTGTAGTTTTCCTTTATTTAAACTTTGTTTTTTATGTTTCGCGCTATAAGAAAAAAGCAACTCCAAAACCAAAACGTATCGTTAAACAGCAGGAGGCTCCTGCCGCAGCAACAGATGGTGGAGATTCTGGACAATCTTCTGAAGGCCAAGATGGAGGCGCTTCTGGAGATGATGATTTTGTATAAAATACTTTTGAAGTTCTATTCGCTTTTCTAAAAAAAGGCAATCGTATATTTCTTTTATATCCTTTTCTTCCCATGTTCGCATATTCCACTTAGTAGCTGAATTATAATTTTCTCTTGTTTGTGAAATAGCCATAGATTCTGCTAGCGTGTAACGCCTTGATGTTTTTTTTATAAAGTGAAGTATTCGTTTTGCATCGAGAGCTTCGTTTAATGCAGTTTTTTCGCAAATATCACATCCACTGCAAGCCGCTTGTTCTGCACCCAAAGCATCTAATAATACTTGCCTTCTACAACTGGTACTTTCAGCGAAATTTGCAAGCACTCTATTCCTACTATTTACTGCAATATTTTTTGAACGTAGGCTATCGAGAGGGGACCATAGTAATATAGCCTTTGCAATAGAGCCATCTCTTCCACCTCTACCTGCTTCTTGTATGTATGCCTCTGCCGTACTCGGCGCTTCATAATGGATAACGGTTTTTATATCTTTTTTATCGACTCCCATTCCAAACGCACAAGTACTTACAAGTATGCCATCTGTTTTTGGATAAAACCATTGCTCAATATCTGTTTTTTCTTCTCGGCTTAATCCTGCATGATAAAACTTTACAGTGTCTTTCTCTCCTTGTCGGAATAAAAATATTTGTAGTATCATAGCAAGTTCTCGACACCTATTTCTGCTTGAGCAGAAAACAATTAATGGGCGCTGTTCTTGCATAATTGTTTCAATGAGCGCTTTTGTTTTTGCGCATGCCCATGTTACATAGTAGCGAATATTTGCCCTATCGCTTTCACTTCTAACAATATGCGCTTCACCATTAAATAATACTTCGGAAACTCTACTTAGAACTTCAGGAGAAGCTGTAGCTGTAAAAGCTGTTACAACGGGAACCTCTAGCTGTTTTAATATACTCCCTAATGTAAGGTAAGCAGGTCGAAAAGTATCTCCCCATTCTGAAACACAATGCGCTTCATCTATAGCAATGTGTGAAATGTTACATTCTTTTAATTTTTCTATAAGGTTTTCGTTTTGTAATACTTCAGGGTTTGCCAAAATAAAACGCGCTCCTTGTTGTATTTTTTGAAAATTAATTTTTCTTTCACTGGGGCTTTGCCCACCTCGAAAAACTACTACATCTTGTCCCCCTTCTTTCATTCTACGCTCTTGATCGCTCATAAGTGCAAGAAGCGGGTACAGGATGAGCGTAGGTCCCGATAAAAAAAGAGCTGGGACCATAAAGCACAAGGATTTTCCAGCTCCTGTTGGAAGAAGCACTATTTGATTTCCTCTTTCTTTATTTTTTTCAGCATCAAAGATATTTTCTACTACCATCCTTTGCCAAGGGTATAGGTATTGTATACCATATACCCGTTCAGTTTCACTAAGTACAGGGTCAGGGTCTACCTGTGTTTCTTCTTGTGTTTCAAGTATTTCTTTCGGCATTTGTTCGTCTAGAACAATGTGTTCATACTCAATATAGGCATTTTTATTAGCATCCATAAAAAATCTCCTGATTATATTATTGTTTCGTTTTGTATTTTTAGTACAAAAAAGATAGAATAAATGACTTATTGCACATATTAGCATTTTACTATACACTACTCATAACAGGATGGTGTATATAATATGATAACTGCCGTAATTTTTCTTATAGCTGGGCTTGCTCTTTTAGTGTGGAGTGCTGATAAATTTGTTGATGGTGCTTGCGGTGTTGCTAAACATTTTGGAATGTCTCCTCTTTTAATTGGGATGGTCATTGTTGGTTTTGGAACATCTGCCCCTGAAATGGTTGTATCAGCTTTTTCTGCTGTAGAGGGGAATCCTGGTATAGCACTGGGAAATGCTTATGGTTCGAACATTACGAATATAGCGCTTATTTTAGGGCTAACAGCTTTGTTAAAACCAATTACAGTCCAATCTTCAGTTTTGAAAAAAGAACTACCTCTTTTGGCACTTGTGACTATCTTAGCTGCTTGTCTCGTATACGATGGAAATGTATCTCGCATAGATGCCATTGTTTTTCTTGTGGTTTTTGCACTTATAATGAGCTGGACAATTTTACAAGGTTTAACAAAAAAGGATGATAGTTTAGGTGCTGAATTTGAACAGGAAGATGCTGAGATTTCAATGCCAATAAAAAAAGCATGGTTTTGGCTTTTAATAGGTCTTGGTGTTCTTGTTGGGAGTTCACGTTTAGTTGTTTCTGGTGCAGTAACAATCGCAACAGCACTTGGTGTAAGCGATTTAATTATTGGTTTAACCATTGTTGCAATTGGAACATCACTTCCAGAACTAGCTTCTTCTATTGCAGCAGTAAAGAAAGGCGAACATGATATTGCCCTTGGAAATGTTTTAGGATCAAATCTTTTTAATACTTTGGCTGTTGTTGGTATTGCAGGTAGTATTAGTCCAATGGAAGTAGGTCCTGAGCTTTTTTCACGTGATGTAGCTATAATGGGAGCTCTTACCTTATCTCTCTTTTTATTTGGTTTTGCCTTTAATAAAAATCGGCCAGGGCGCATTAATCGATTTGAAGGAAGTTTTTTACTCTTAGTATATATTGCCTATATTGCATATTTAGTAATAAATACAGTAATGAAATAATGGTATATTCAATTAAATTTATAATATAAAATTGAAAAGGGGCTAATTAAATGATTATCCCCTTTTTTATTACACTTCTTCAATTTTTAAAAGAACTTTTTTGTACATTCTTACCATAAATATAACACCCAAAGTCATCCCTGCTACTTCTGCAATAGGAAATGCCCACCATACATTTTCTAACTGCCCTGTTTTTGATAGAAGCCACGCTGCAGGAATTATAAACACGAGTTGGCGAACAATAGACACGCATAAACTGAGGACACCATTTCCTAAGGCTTGAAATACGCCTGAAAAAGTAATTCCAAAACCTGCTAACAAAAACATTAATGACATAATTCTTAAGGCTGGAATACCAATGTCGATTAATGTATCTGATGCGTTAAAAAGTAAAAGTAACTCTCGAGGGAAAATTAAAAATACTAAAGTAGCAGCAACGGTAAACAAAAAGGCATATATGGAACTTAACTTAATGGTGGAAAGTACTCTTGAGCGATGCTTTGCCCCAATATTGAAAGCGATAATTGGAACAAGTCCATTATTAAAGCCAAGTACTGGCATAATTGCAAAACTATTCAACTTGAAAAATATGCCAAAAACGGCAATTGCAGTAGAACTAAATGCTGCTAAAATAATATTCATTGCATAAACCATTACAGAACCAATTGATGCCATAACAATTGAAGGTACTCCAACTTTATATATTCGCTTAATAATCTGTAAATCTGGTGTGAGGTTCTTTAACGAAAAATGTATTTCTTTGTTTACTTTGAAATTAAAATAGATACCTACACACATAGAACCAATTTGGCCTATTATAGTTGCTAATGCTGCCCCCGCAGTTTCCATTCTTGGAAACCCAAATAATCCAAATATGAGAATTGGGTCGAGTACAATATTAATAACAACACCAGACATTTGAATAATCATTCCGTAGATAGATTTTCCAGTGGCTTGCAAAAGCCTATTAAAGGTTATAACAAAAAACAAGCCAAATGAACCGTGAACTACAATATTTGTATAAGTAAGTCCATGTTGCAAAATAATGACATCAGCAGTTTGACTTTGGAAATAAGTAGGAATAAAAAGAAGTCCAAGGATGACAAAAAGTGCATAAGAACAAAATGCTAAAACCAATGCATTTCCCGCTATTCTGTTTACGGCAGTGAAATCTTTTTGGCCAAGTCTCATGGATAAAAGTGCATTTATACCAACTCCCGTTCCTGTTGCTGTTGCTATCATTAAGTTCTGTACAGGAAAGGCAAGTGAAACAGCTGTAAGAGCATGTTCTCCAACATTTGCAACAAAAATAGAATCTACTATGTTATAAAGTGCTTGTGTAAGCATAGATAGCATTAATGGAAGGGCCATTGTTATAATTAGTCGAGGAATAGGCATTACACCTAATTTATTTTCAGTCATTGGAATATTCATTTGCTTATATTAATGTAATAAAATTTTAAAGTCAATGAACATTTTTTTTTACTTGTCTTAATATGAAAAATATATTATCATTACTAATATGAAAAAAGCTATTATTATTTCTACAGCATTGATACTTGTACTCGTTTCGATCTTTTTTGCAGGCGATATAAGAGGTGAGAAAGAAAGCTCACCACTCATAAACGAACTTTTGAGTAGTGGTCAATCTGACATGGTAATGGCTTCTGAACTATATTCTCGTCCAGATATTATTCTAGAGTCATATCAAAAAGCATACCCCGATGTAATTGAAAAAGTAATTAAACAGCACGGCGATTGGGCAGTTGAGCTACATAATGGCTCTGTTTTCTACTGGGCAAATGGGCGTATGTTAGCAGAAGAAAAGCGAATATCATGGGAAGAATACCGCCCGTATCAGGTGTATGCATACACAGGGAAGCCTCGAGATCCTTCGGGATACACTGATGAAGATGTTGAGAGGCTTAGAAATCGTACTGGGCATGATGTAAGAGGTGTCCCTCAGCCTCCTCAAGATATTGATTTTCTAAAAGCCTTGGTAGGTGTTGGTGATAGGGTTGAAACCGAAGCAAGTATTGTGAAAGCGATGCTCTTTGGAAAACCAGTAAATGTTAATAAAGAAGCAGCAAAAAAGTTTGATATTATTACTGCAGAGGTTGAAGAATTAGCCTCTACAGATGCTGAGGTCAAAGAATTTTTAGATACTCTTTCCGAAGTGAGTGGGTATAGCTGGCGCTTTGTGGCAGGGACAAATAGATTAAGCAATCATAGCTATGGGCTTGCAATTGATATACTCCCAAGGGGATGGGGAAACAAAATGATGTATTGGTCGTGGGTTAAAGATTTCAACGATGACTGGATGCTTGTTCCACAGGAAGACCTTTGGGCGCCACCCGAAAAGGTAATAAAAATTCTTGAAAAACATGGTTTTATTTGGGGTGGAACGTGGCCAATTTATGATACTATGCATTTTGAATACAGACCCGAACTTATTGAAATAAATAAGCGCGTTATCTTCGAATAGACATAAAAAAAACACATTCAGCCGAATGTGTTTTTTTATGTATGAAAGAGACTATTTTGACATAGCATCTTTAAGTGCGTTTATCATTCCAGTTGAAGTCCCTGTTGCACCAGCAATTACATCTAGGTTATCAACGCTTCCTGTTGTAACTGCTTGTTCTAGTATGGCTTCAGCCGTTGGGAGTGAAAACTCAGAGTCTGAAATAGTTAAAAGTTCTGCACTTGTGAGCTTTTCACCTTCTTTTGTAATTACTACACTTAGAGGACCTCTGTATCCTTCTCCATATCCTATAATAGAAGTTTCATCGGTATTTGCATCAATATATGCCTGCTGTAATGCAGAAATAAGTGCTTTTGATGTAGCTGTTGCTCCTGCAACGATATCAATTCCATTTGCGTTTCCATTTGTAATTGCTTTTGAAATAATTGTCTCAGCACTTTGAGGGAGAAATTCTCCTTCTGCAGATTTCGTTACCTTTGCTGCGGTTATTTGACCTTCTGTGATGCTAACTTGAACTGTCATTGGCCCCATAAAACCATCTACATTTACGTTGTGGGCGCCTTTTGCTTCATTTGAATTAAATACTACTATTCCAATTACCAAACAAATTGTAACTATAATGTATACAATGGCCGCCGTCTTTGAAAATTTTCTTTCGTTCATTATTTGAACCTCCATAAAAACTTAATATAGTATACCTATTTTTGCTATTTTTCTCTGTGTTATAGTCACAAAGTTATGTAGCTACTAGTCGTTTAAAACTGTAATTTCTACACGACGATTTTTAGCTTTATTTGCATTAGTATCATTTGGTGCTACTGGGTCATCAGCTCCCATTCCAAGTGTTTCAATTTGGTCTTTGGTTCTAACACCAATATTAACAAGGTAATCGGCAACAGACTCTGCTCTCTCTTCCGATAATTCTTTTCTTCCGCGTGCTGTTCCTGCAAGGGCTGTATGTCCTGTTACTAAAATATCATTGCTTGGAAGTGTTTCCAAAATATTTGCAATTTGATTTAGTTTTTCAATTGCACTATCTTGTAATCTTGCAGACTCTGCTGCAAATTGGATATCTTCAAGACTGATTGTTAGTCCTTCTGGCGCAATGTGAGCACTAACATTTTCAAGTGCCAAATTATCAATTTGGGATTGTACTGCTACCAGTGTTTCATCTTGTTTACGCGCTTCAAAATTTAATATTTCAGCATGTGCTGTACCTACAAACTTTATTTGATCGCCTCTATTTGTTTCCATAATAATTTCATAATCATCAGAATAACGATCAAGGTAACCTTTCTCAACATCCCAGTACAGAGTTTGCTTTGAATTCATAATAGTTAATACAGGAATATTTTGACTAGGCTTTGCAGGAACTGGTGATTCGTATATTAAATCATACGAAACGGTAATGATGTGAAATGTTTTTCCATCAACTACTTCTGTCCCCTTATACATGTAGTTTGCAATGAATGGGATTCTAAATGGTTCTTCAATTCCAAAATTGAGGCGAAAGTCGTGTACTTCTTCCCCTTCTGATGTCCATGAATCTCCTGGTTGTAAGTCTCTATCTGGAAACAATGGAACATTTCTAACTACAGGCATATAGGCTTTTTCGTCTAAAATGTATTTTCCAAGTCTATCTCGAGACAAAATACTAAAATAGCTTTGTGAAGTAGTGTGCTCTCTATCATCGTTTACAAACTTTGCTATTTCAGAAGTATGATATTTAGTATCTATACGTCCACTACCATCAGCTTGAGCTTCAACCTCATGCACATATATTTTATTAGTAATGACTGCATCATGGCTTTTGATGTTATTTACAAAAATCTCTTGGTTAACTATAGACAGAATGTCATATGTATGGCCTGTCGTGTACTTAAACTCGAATTTTACTGCAAAAAGACTTGTTGGTAAAAGTAGTAACATAAAAATAAATAATAAAATTGTTAAACGTGTCACTCGCTTCATTGAATAACTCCTAAATATATGATATATTTTGTATTATGATTATCGATAATAAGTATACCATAGCTTATACCCCAATGTATAGCCTAATGGATGCAAAAGCAAGAATTTCAGCATTTCCATTAATGAACTTAACCCAAGACTTAGCCTCAGCGCATTACAGTACTGGCGGTCTGTCAATGATTCACCTTCAAGATCAAGGCCAAACATGGGTTCTTACAAAGCAAAAGTTCGAGTTTTTTGAGTACCCACTAGGTTTCGACCGAATTATCATGCAAACTTGGGCTCATGAGCCAAAGGGGCTTTTTTGTATACGTGATTATAAATACAGTTTTTCACCAGATGGGAAAAAAACTAGTTTTGATGAATCTTGTAAGGATATTATGAGAGAGGAAAGCGAAAGCGACCTTATTGTAAAAGATGAAAACCTCATTATGAAGGCAAGTTCTGCTTGGATGATTTTGGATCTTAAAACGGGGCGCCCGCTAAAGGCAAACGATTTTTCAATGGGTGGGCTAACATTTAACAATGAAGATGCCATCGAAGGTGGAATGTCAAAAATTGCAATTCCTGAAACGTGGGATAAAGAGGTTTCGCTTACACCAACTATTTTAGATATAGACTTAAACGACCATGTAAATAATATGAGCTATATTCGTTGGATATTGTCGTTAATGGATTACGATTATTGTTCAACAAGGCTTCTAAAATCGCTTGAAACAAACTTTGTAACATCGGCATTATTTGGCGATAACCTACTGTGTAAATATAAACTGGTTGACGACAATACGTGGGTGCATTCAATTGTGAGAGAAGACGGAACAGAAACCTTTAGAGCTAGAACAGTGTGGAATGACGAAAAAGAACTTGCACGAGATAGACCACTATATTCTAATTAATAATGTACAATTAATAATTAACAATGTTTTA
>CAYJHL010000032.1:0-13867 GCA_964369585.1 uncultured Treponemataceae bacterium
CATATCCATCATCTTGCCCACCGCCAGCAAAAACCATTCCTGCACAAAGAAGTGCAATTCCAATTAAGACAAAGAGTTTTTTCATTTGTCTACCTCCTAAAATAAATTATATACTCATGATAAACCTAGTCTCTTCATATGTCAAGAAATTTTTGACTTTTTTGCTAGTAATCATTTAAGTCATATATTATAATATGCGTTATAAAAATTTTATTCTGATTTAAAAATTTACTCCAGCAACCAATATAATATTTGCATAAGCTGATGCTTCTCCAGTTCTAATAATAACCGAAGCTTTTTCAGTTAAAGTTTTAAAATCTATGTGTGGCACAGTATCACAAGAAAGACCACTCATTATAGTTTCAATACTGTTTTTTACATCAACATTAGCTGCCTGAATTTCCTCAGCTATAATATAAGACTCAACAACTAACTCACTCATTACAGCCTCAAGGGTTTGTACAAAAGTAGGAATACCTTTAATTAGAGATATATCAATAACAGGCACACCCTTTGGTATTGGCAATCCTGCATCAGCTATAACAAAATATTGTGTATGCCCAATAGATGCAATTTCTGAAAGAATCTTTGGGTTTAAGACCTTATCTTTTTTCATATTTACTCTCCCTTGTTGATTGAATTTTTTCTTAGTATAATTACAACACAAAACTGGTTCCTTGTCAATTATAAACAAGTCTACATCATGGTTATTTCCCAAGCTTACTAAATAATTTTGACAAAAAAAATAGGCAGGAAATAATCTCTCATGCCTATTTTATATAAATACAATTATTGTTTAAATTTCGCCAAGGTTTCTTTTTCCCATGCCAACAACTCATGAACCTCTTCTTTTTGAGCATCGGTAAAAGTACTAGCCTCCAACCTACGAGAAAAGATACCAACATCAACACCTTCTAGCGTTAAATGATACTTTGCATTTATTGGGTATCCACGAGTTTCGATTGACCCAACCTCTGTAAGCTTTGCTTGCAACGCATCACAGGCAGCGGGTTCATTTTTAAAGTTTTCATACAACCACTTATATATATCTATATGAAAATTCCCCATAACACCGTTGTACCCTACATATCCTTCACGTAGTGATGAAAGTAACGTTTCAGTATTAGCATTAAAAAGCTTTAATGTCGTACCTTCTACAACTTTCACGCGCTTCTTTTGAATATCGGCATTGCAACTCACATCTTTTAAGAAAATGATTCTTCCTGAGTCAGCACACCACTTTAACTCTTCATCTGTCAAGAGCCGCAAATAAGGATATGGACATTCATAAATTCCAAAAACAACCTCAGGCAGGGCTTCTAAAACAGCTTTAAGGTTCTTCATAAATACATCAGAGCCTTCATCTTGTTTTGCCAAACGATTACTAACCAAAACTACCGCGTCAACACCTGTTTTACTAATAGCTTCTAACTCTTTCAATTGATCTTCAAAGTTATCAGAAGTGTGTCCAGATGCAATTACTGGAACTCGCCCATTGACTGTTTCTACAACAGTTTTAGCCAATTGCACCTTTTCTTCTAAATTTAGGAAAAACATTTCAGATGACTGACAAACGGCAAAGAGCCCATCGCTACCTTTTTGCAGTAAGTTTTCAGTCAATTTTTTATTTCCTTCATAATCAAGAGTTCCATCATCATTAAAGATAGAAATCATTGTTGGCCAAACACCATAATACTTTTTCATTTTTCCTCCGTGATATAAAGTCTAGAGACTAAAGTACCATACAAGTTTTTACGTATATTATTTATTTATCCAGTTTTCAGGCTCTCGCCCATCCATAACATCAAGAACAGCTTTTGCACAGAAAAGGCTTGTGTTTCTATACGTTTCATATGTTTCAGCTGCCGTATGGGGTGTACAAACTATGTTCTTTACTCCAAGCACACGTGCGTCTTTTGGTAATGGTTCAGATTCAAAAACATCTAAACCTGCTCCCGCAACATGCCCAGAAATAACAGCATCACATAAAGCTTCGGTATCAACCAATGCACCACGGGCTGTATTAATGAAAAACACACCTTTTTTCATTTTTCCTAAAGTTTCAGCATTAATAAAGTGCTTTGTTTCAGGTGTACTTGGAATATGAACACTAATGATATCAGCATTTGCAAGGACCTCATCTTGTGTTGTTAGAGTAACACCCAATTTTTCTGCTACTTCATTATTAGGATATGGATCATATGCAATAACTTTAGCATCGAATCCAACAAGCTTTTTTGCTAGACGGCGTGCTATATCCCCAAAGCCTAGTAGTCCAACTGTTTTTCCTTCTAGATCATAGCCTATAGAGCGCATCCAAGCACCATCGTTTTTAAGAGTTTCAACTAAAGTCGGCATAGAACGGAGAATATTTAGTAAAAGGGCCATAGTAGTCTCTGCCACTGCATTAGAATTTAATCCGCGAGCGTTTACAACAACAATCCCTTTTTCTTTAGCAGCTGCTAAATCAATATTATCAACGCCTACTCCAAAGCGAGCAATAACCTTTAGCTTTTTTGCTGCTTCAAAAACATCTTTATTCCATTGATCCATACCAACAATAGCGGCATCAATATCACCAATAATTTTAATAAGTTCCTCAGCTGGAAGATATGGCATATCGCCACCCGTTACAACTTCAAAACCTTTTTCTTCCAATAGTTTTTTCGCTTCCACACAAAGTGTATCAAAGTGAGATGCAGTAACTAATACTTTCATAATTGACACCCGTACCTATTTTACTAAGTTTGCCATTCTAGGCAAGAAAAGAACTAAATCTGGTAGCAACGTTACCATTAACAATGCAAGGAAAAGTGGAATTAACCAAGGTGCAGTATATTTGACAACTTTTCCAAAAGGCTGCTTCGTCACACCCGAAATCATAAACAATGACTGCCCAATTGGAGGGGTCATAAGACCAATCATTAAGTTAAGAACAACAATAACACCAAGGTGAACATCACTAATTGCCAATTGACGTGTTAATGGAAGAAGAACCGGAACCATCAATAAGATAATTGGTGTTGAGTCTAAAATCATTCCAAAAATAATTAATAAGACGTTTATCATAAGCAATACAATTACTGGGTTTGTTGAAATTGAAAGCATTGTTTCTAAGATAAATCTATCAAATCTTTCAAACTGCAATACCCAACCAAACAATGCAGCAGAAGAAACAATTGTTAAAGCAGGTACTATACCTGTAACTGTTTCAACAAGTATCTTTGGAAGTTCTGTTAGTTTCATTTCTTTATAAACAAACATAATTACAAGTAAAACATATACAATACTTACTAACGCTGCCTCAGTTGGAGTAAACTGTCCACTCCAAATACCACCCATGATAACCATTATCATCATAAGAGCTAGAAAGCTTTTTCTAAATGTAACAAGACGTGTTTTGACACTTGCCTTTTCATGCACAGGATAGTTTTTTCTTTTTGCAATAAAGAATACAGCAATACAAAGAATTATAGCCATAAGCACACCTGGAATAAAGCCGGCAAAAAACAATGCTCCAACTGATACACTTGCTGCCGAACCATAAATAACCATTGGAATCGATGGTGGAACAATTGGTCCCATTGTAGCAGAAGCTGCAGTTATACCAATTGTAATTTCTGGCTCATACCCTTCATCTTCCATAGCTTTCATCTCAACAGCACCTAAGCCACCTACATCCGCAAGCGCTGAACCTGACATCCCAGAAAAAATAAAACTTGCTATTACATTTACATATGCAAGTCCTCCAGGTCTATGCCCAACCATTGCTCGACAAAAGTTAAAAATCCGGTCGGTTATACCACCTCGATTCATGATAATTCCTGCCATCATAAACATAGGAATTGCTAATAACACAAAGTTATCAAGACTTCCAAACATTTTTTGCATAATCATCATATTATCTATAACACCACCAAGGGTACAATACAACAAACCACTCACAAGAAGCACCAAATACATAGGAGCCCCTATAAACAATAATACAACAAATGATACTAAGAATAATGTTAATTCAAGACTCATATTATGCTTCCCCTACATTTTTAATTGACTTAAACTTTTTTATATCTTTAAGGGTTTTTTCAACCACTCGATAAACCATCAACAACCCTGAAAGGGGTAGAATTATAACAACAAATCCTTTATTTATATTTAATGCGTAGGTCCTACTTATACTTGAATACTCAACATATTGTAACCCATATATTAAAACCCACACAAAAACTGCCAATGCAATAAGATTTATAAAAATATCTATGCCCAATTGTATTTTTGCTGATAACTTTGTTACAAAAACATCTACACGTATATGTTTATCATATTTTGTAGCATAAGACATACCTAAAAACACCATCCATACAAATGCGTATCTAGAAACTTCTTCCGTAAAACTTAATGGACTTCCCAATAATCTTGTAACTATTTGCAGAAAAACATTAACTAAGAAAACACAAAGTAAAGCAACCATCAAATATACTTCAATATTTGCTAGAATCTTTTTTACTTTATCTATCATAACAACAACACTCCTTTATTTAAGAAAAGGACATTATACCAAAAGGGTATAATGTCCTTTCTATCTGGTTACTAATCTAACTTCTCTTAGTTGTAATCAAAGTAATCACGTACATCATTTACAATAACAGCATAATCAGGATTTGACATATATTTTTCATCTATCAATTCTGCTGCGTTATCATAAAATGCTTGCATATTCATATCTTCTGAACGTACAATTTCCATTGTTTCTGCTGCTGCTGCAAAACCTGCTTCATAGAACTCATCCATTAATACATCGTATTCTTCAACACAGTACTTATTGAATAGATCCATAAAAAGAACTTGTTCTTCAGCTGTTAATTGGTTAAAAGCTGTTTCATTTGTAAAGAAACCACTTATTGTATAACCATGATCTGTTTCATGATAGTAATCTTGTACTTCATAGAACTTTGCATCATAGACATTAGCAATACCATTGTCTTGGCCTTCTACTACACCAGTTTGTAATGCTACATACAACTCATTGTATGCAATAGGAACAGGTGTTGCTCCTAGAGCTGAAATAACATCTTGCCATACTTGTGCTGTCATTGAACGAACAGTTGCTCCCTCTAGGTCTTCAGGCCCTGTAACTTTAATTCCGCTTGTTGTTAATGCACGAACACCATTTAATGAAACTCCTACATAATGAAGATTTGTTAAATCTTCTAGCTCAGCCCAAAGCTCTTTAGCTTTATCAGAATTATTTAAGTATTCTGACGCATCATCAAAACTTCTGAATAGGTATGGTAATGCAAAAGTCCCAAACTCAGGCATAAATGAAGGAAGCCCAGTTGTTACGTTACCAAAGAAACCTTGAAGTGTGTTAGTACGAGTCATTTCTGTTAACTCATCTTCACTTCCAAGAGTATTATTGTAATAAACCTCAATATTTACACGACCATTTGTTGCTTTTGAAAACTCATCAGCAAATTTTGTTAGTGTAACTGATTGTGGGTGTGTATCAGATGCCCCATTACAAAACTTCCAATTCAATGTACCTTCACTATCATCACTTCCACCTGCGAATACCATTCCTGCACACATAAGTGCTACTGCTAATAAGACAAAAAATTTTTTCATTTGTCCACCTCCTAATTATTGTTTTATAATAATAAACCCTGTTCATATATATGTCAAGTCTTTTTTCATAATCTTACCAATTTTTTTTCATTATTTTTTCATAGAAAAATTATTTTACTTGCTTTTTTTTTCAGTCTTATGATATAATACAATCGCAAGGGGTCTTCTAATGAATCAAAAATTTACATTGCAAGAAATATCTGAGCTTTCCGGAGTTTCAATCACCACTGTTTCTCGTGTGCTATCAAACGCCCCAAATGTAAATAGCGAAACACGCGCAAAGGTTCTTCAAATAATCGATGCCTCTGCTTTAAACCAAATTAAGAAAAAGTCAAATATAATAGGTTTTTTAGTCCCTGATATAAACAACCCCTTCTTTTCAAAACTCTTAGACGGAATTGGAAGCATTGCTAGAATCCAAGATTATAATGTTGTTGTTTGTCATACAGAAAACGAACCTCATCGAGAAGAAATATGCATAAAAAATTTGCTTGATGCAAATGTTGATGGTATTCTTTATATTAGCGCTGGTGATATATCTCCAAACGTAAAAAAAATTTTATTTGAGCAGTACCCACCAGTGGTTTTTTTAGACAGAGATCCGGCAATAGAAAACTGCAACCTTATAACAGCAAACAGCACAGAAGGAATGTATCAATCCTCAAAATATTTATTATCATTGGGACATAGAGATATTCTTTACCTTGGGGGCAACTTTGACCTTCAAGTTAACAAACAGCGTATAGAAGGATATAAAAAAGCATTACATGAGTATAAATTAGACCTTGACGAAACAAATGTTATAGATGGTAAGTTCAGCATGGAAAGTTCGTATAAACAAGTTTCAAAGCTCGTTTCAGAGAACAGGTTTTCTTTTACAGCAATCTGCTCATCAAATGATCTTATGGCATTTGGAGCATACAAAGCATTAACTGAAGCTGGCATTAAGATCCCTGAAGAGGTTTCCATCATTGGATATGATGATATTCCAACTGCTTCTGTAATTAATTTAACTACAATACATCAACCGTTTGAAGAAATGGGTCGAACTGCAATGATGGAACTCGATGCCTTGATTCGAGGAGGAAAGAAAACAGAAAAGCATATTACCCTCGGAACAAGTTTAGTAATTAGAAACACTTGCGCTATTCCAAATAAATAGACCTTCTGCCAAAAATCCTTGTACAAAAGCAAACCATAGAGCTTCAGTTTTTTACAAGCTTTCCAGCTTTCAGATTAACCCCATAAGAAATCTTCATTGACAACAAAAACATCACCTACTGCCTTGAGCAGAACTACATCTCTATATATTTTAGATTTTTCTAATACCAATTTTTTTTCTTTTTCTTTTCTTTGTTTCATAAAAAAACCCTTTTCCCCCTTTATTTTAAGCAAACTCAACACGGACTAATTGACAAAAAAATCTAACTCCAATAGACTTTTAAGGAATTAAAAAAAAAAGGAGAGTTTAAAATGATTGATTTTAAAAACAAATTATTATCAAAAAGCTCGGGGAAAAACCTTGACCCCCTTGGTGTACTTTTTACAGTTATTGTAATATGTACTATCTTATCTTACATTGTTCCATCAGGAGCTTATGACCGCGTAGAAATGAATGGTAGAATGATAGTTGATGCTACATCTTACCATGAAACAGAACGACAAACCGTTTCTTTGTTTGACCTATTCCGTTCTATTCCTTACGGTTTAGAAGGTGCAGCAGCTATGATGTTCCTTGTACTCATTATGGGTGGTGTTATAGAAATCTATAACAAAACAGGTGCAATAGACCAAGGAATTATTAGGGTCACCTCACTGTCAAATAAAGTAGGTAGCCAAGTTGTACTTGCCATTATTATGTTGTTATTCTGCTTTTTAGGTGGTATTTTAGGCTGGAGTGAACAAATCATTCCGTTTGTGCCAATAATTATTTCACTTTGTATTGCCTTAGGATATGACTCTTTAGTAGGTATGGCAGTTTCAGGTTTTGCATGTTTAATAAGCTTTGCTGTTGCTCCATTCAATATTTATACCGTTGGAACTTCACACATAATTGCTGAACTACCAATGTTTTCAGGAAGCGGCCTTCGCCTTACTGTTCTTGCAGTAATAGTAATTCTTGCAACTACACGTGTATTACTCTATGCAAACAAAATCAAAAAGAACCCTGAACTAAGCTTAGTAAAAGATGTTGACACATCAGCTTTTAAAAGAGATTTTTCAGTGTACAAAGACACAAAAATGTCTAAAGGTCAAATTCTTTCGCTTATCATTTTAGGCGGTTCTTTTGGCTTTACTGTTTATGGACTCCTTGAACTAGGATGGGGCGTACAAGAAATGGGTGCGCTTTTCTTAATGGGTGGTATTGTAGTTGCCCTAATTAACAAATTAAAATTAGAACAAATTACAGGTGCTCTTGTAGAAGGTGCAAAAGCAGCTTTCCCTGGTGCGTTAATTATTGGTGTTGCAAGAGCAATTCAATGGGTATTAACAACTGGTGGATTAATTGACCCAATTATTCACTATGCATCAAGTCTATTAGAAGGTGTTTCTCCTTATATCACTGTTGTAGGAATTTTTATTGTTAACTCATTTATTAACTTCTTTATTCCTTCAGGATCAGGACAAGCTATGGCAGTTATGCCAATCCTTATTCCACTTGCAGACATGTTAGATATTACACGCCAAACAGCTATTCTAGCTTTCCAATTTGGTGATGGTATATCAAATACATTCTGGTTTACAAATGGAACACTATTAATTTACTTAGGATTAGGAAAAATCCCTATCGGAAAATGGTATAAATTTATCTTACCATTACAAGGTATTTTCTTCATAGTTGCATGTATATTCCTTTATATTGCATACGCAACAAACTATGGACCATTTTAATAGGGAAAGGTAATAAACATGAACTTACGCTCAGAACTGGAAAAGCATTTAGAATACGCTACAAACCTCCGCCGCCATTTTCATCAATATCCAGAAATTGGGTGGGAAGAATTTAATACTGCTAAAACAATTAGAGAGTACTTAGATTCTTACGGTATCCCTTATGAGATTGTTGCAGAAACGGGAACGATTGCAACATTAAAAGGAAAAGACGAAAAAGCGGTTATTGGAATGCGCTGCGATATAGATGCATTACCAATTACTGAGCTAAACGATGTGGAATACAAGTCTAAGAATGAAGGCATCATGCATGCTTGCGGACATGACTCTCACATCGCAATGCTACTAACTGCAGCAAAAATTTTGTCAGAACACAAAGATGAATTAGAGTGTACTATAAAATTTATCTTTCAACCGGCAGAAGAAAAGCTCAATGGCGCTTTATCGATGCTTGAGTCAGGATTACTAGATGACTTGGACACCATAATTGGGATGCATATTTTCCCACAAATTGAAAGTGGAAAAGTTTCCGTAGAGGCGGGTCCAAGATTTACGGCAGCTGCCTTTATGAACATAGAGGTTATTGGCAAAAGTGGTCACGGAGCAATGCCCCAATATGTAGTAGATCCTATATACGTAGGGGCAAAAATTGTTGATGGCCTCCAAAGCATTGTAAGTAGAGAAGTTAGTCCACAAGAAGCAGCCGTTGTAAGTATTTGTACATTCCACTCAGGAAGTTTACCAAATATTTTTGACCGCGTTGCTAAACTAAGCGGAACGGTTCGAACATTCAATAATGAGCTTCGCCAAGAACTTCCTAAAATAATCGAAAGAATTATTTCAAATACCTGCAAGGCATACCGCGCAGATTACAAACTCGATTACGAAATGGGAGTTCCAGCAACCGTCAATGATGCACGATGTAGTGAAATTGCGAAACGTGCTGTAATAAATGGGCTAGGTGAAGACAAGCTTGCTATATTTGAAAAAACCCCAGGGGGAGAAGATTTTTCTTATTACTTAGAAAAATTCCCTGGTGTGTATGCCTTTGTAGGTTGCCGAAACGAAGAAAAAGACTGCGCATACTCATTGCATCATGAAAAATTCAATATTGATGAATCATCAATGATGAGTGGTGTTGGGTTTTATATTCAGTACATGCTTGAGTTCTTACACGACCAAAAATAAAAACTTTTAATAAGGTTGATATTATTTGTTCTGCACAGAACTTATAAAAACGAAAGGCTCTTGCTTCCTATATGGAGGCAAGAGCCTTTTTGTTTCGAAATATAGTTTACAGCCTAAAAGAAGCCTTTTAAAAGATTTGATGCAGCTTCTTGAGCCTTTTCTTGTACCGCACCTGTTGCTTCATCTTTTATTCTCTGCTCAAGTTCTGCCTTAATGTTTTCAAGCTCGCCATCTAAGCCACCTAACCCATCTTGCAAATCTAGTATTGAATCGCTTGCTAATCCAAAATTGCCAACATTACCCATAAAACCGTCAGTATAACTTGCCAAATAAGATTGAGCCTCTGCTTGTAAATTTTGCTTTAAAGCATCAATTTCGGAGTTTAGAGCTTTTGCTAAACCATCGGCAATTTGTTTGTCGACATTGGTATCAACTCCAATAGACATTCCCTCTTCAAATGAAAAATCTATATCACTTTGAACATAAAAAGAACGAATAGACTCTAATACATTTGAGTACGTGCTATACACAGAAGTTGGTTCAAACTCAGACACTGTTAATAAAGCAGGATTAAAATCAAAGTTTGCAGAAAGATCAAAGTCCCCGGCCAACTCGAACTTTACATCAGCGCTAATATCTGCATCTCCACCAATAGTAGGAATACCAATTGTTCCAGATTGTGTTAAAGAACTCGTATCAAGCCCACTCCCTGTTAAAATGGCCTCAACAGGAAAAGCATCAGTTTCAGAGCGAAGATCAACAACAGCTTCTAGTGTACCTGCAAATTCTTGTATTATTAAATCTAAATTAGCTGTTGCAGGTTTTTGAAGAAGGTCAGGGTTATTAGAAATGTCATGAGCAAAGCCCGCTACAGAAAGACCCCCTGCAGAATCCGAACCCGAAAAAATCGTTTCTCTAATTAAAAATGTTGGCATTGCAGCATTAAAGTGAACTGTTCTACCAGCCAAGCGCTCAGTTGCTTTTTTCTCTTCCTCACGTTTTTGCTCTTGTGCATCCGCTTTAGCGTTTGAAAGCATAGTCAAAACTTTTTGAACAGTGGGATAATAGTCTCCCAAGGCGCTTACAAAAAATCCTTCAATGGTTGAGCCTACCAAACCTTGAGCATCTGAAAAGGTAAACGATGTAATTTTTGCTATTTCATTTTGTACTAAGGCAGTATCAGCTTCTATTGCTCTTTGAATGGTTGAACTAAGGCTTTCAACAGTATCAATATCACCTTCAAGCCTCGAAGAAACTTCATCAACTTGTGCTTGCAAACTTTTACTTTGTGAAACAAGGTTTTGAATAGAATTTACCCCATTTGTAATTGTTGCAATATCAACATTGTCTCTATCAAGTAAAGAGCGTACCTCTTCAACCGAAGTAAAAAGTTCTTGTCCAGATCTTTCTAAATCAGGTGCAGCTCCCTGCCAGTATGCGGTAATTTCTTCAACTTGTTTTTGTGACGATTCTACAAGCGATGGCACTTGCAATTGTTCTAAATAAGAAGCCATCATGTTTTCTGGATTATATGTTTGAGCTAAATCTTCTATAAAATTTGTGCCACCAGAAACCATTTCTGCTTTAGTATCATTAAGGGCTAAAGCAAACTTACCTTCTTTTGTGTCGTCACTAGGCTTTGCCTCTGGAATAATTCTTGGAATCTCACCAGAAGTTTCCCTTGCTGTTCCAAGCATAAAGCCCTCTAACGAAAGCTCATCAGCAACAAAACGTCCAAGGAAAATCTGAGTAACATCAAAATCTACGCTCGCTCTCGAAAACTCAAACAAATTTTGCATTGGCTTTGAAACATCGGCAAGAGAAAATCCTTTAACAACAAAAGAGCCATCCCATAACTCAAGATCAACTTCATCAATATCGCACTTGGCACCATATTCAGATTGAATAACCGAAACCATTACATTTTTTACGATGGCATCTAAAAAGAATCTTTCACATACAATGATTCCTGCAATTAAAACAGCTACAATAACTAAAGGAACAACCTTTACCCTTCCCTTTTGCTTCTTAGGTTTCTTTGCTTTTTTTTCCTTCTTAACTTTTGCAGGTTTTTTCACCTTTTCAACTTTCTTTGCAACGGGAGCCTTTGCGACAATAGTTTTATCTAATGCAGTTTCTTTTTGTACTGGTTTTGAAGGTGAAGCTTTTTTTACAGGCGCCTTAGTATTCGTCTTTGCAGCAGTGGCACTGGTAGCCTTTTTTGTAACAGGTGCTTTCGCTTTTGTGTCCTTTTTTTGTACTGGTTCTTTAGCCACGAATTGCCTCCACTTTTGAATATGCTTTGTAAATTTTACTAATAATTGGAAGCTTCATAAAACCTTTAACAACTTTATTGTTGGCAAGCTTTGGTGCAATCGTCTTTCTCCATACACCAACAAAAGCCCTTGCTCCAAGGTACATAGGAACATAGGCTGCAATAGAAAACAATAATGAGCCCATCACAACAGAGTTGTTAATCTTTGTATAAGCCATCAAAGGAACATTTAAAAAAGTTGCCATAAACGGTGCAATGGCTTCAATTGTTAGAACTGTGTATCCAATAGTATCAAACAAAGGATCCAAAAATAATGCAACAACAGAGCCTAGTAAAATAACCAATAGCAAAGCACCCTTGTTTATGCGCAAAAATAAAAATAGTATAAAAATGAGGTACCATAATAAATTGTCTTTTGGTAAAAGACCCAATAAAAAACCGCACGAAGCAGCATGAGCAATCTCACCTGGATGAGAATTGTCATTAAGCCCCTTTAAGAGCTTCGCAATTGCACTAATCATGTATTATTCCAAAAATTATAATATTTCGCAGCTATCTGCGATCAGCCAAAAAGAATAGTGTATATTCTATATTCTATTATACAAAGTAAGAGATATTTTTCAAGTGTTAAGAGGATTAAAAAGGTTTTTAGGGCACATCGCTCAGCTTTCAGCTTCGCGTCGGGTGCTTCATGGTTCCGCTATCGCTCCATCGTCCTCGAACGCAAAAGCGTTCTGCGGTCGACAGCAAAGCTGCCATTACGCCCCCTTGTGCATTATTCGTCTATATCTGGAATTTTCTTTTTTAGAGCTTCTAAAAAATGCTCGCCTGTAACGCCTTCTCTAAGGCAGGCAAACACACAAGTGTCACCACCTGCAATGGTTCCTAAAATTTCATCCATGGCAAGATTATCAAGAGCAACGGCTACTACATCAGAAAAACCTGAATATGTTTTTATAACAACCATGTTCCCAGAATAGTCTATAGAAATGTAGCCCCGCAAAAAGTCTTGTGCTAAACTTTTATCGTTTTCGCCTCGCTCATCATCTCCAGGTAACACATATACATACCCATTTTTACCATCCGAAAGTTTTCCAACTTTTAATAGTTTTAAGTCCCTCGAAAGCGTCGCCTGCGTTACCGCAAATCCTTCTTCCTGCAAGGCAGAAAGAAGTGCTTCCTGTGATTCTATTTGGTTATTTTTTATTAATTTTCTAATTACTTTGAGCCTATTAAGCCGTTCTTTCATTATTCTTCCCCATTGAAGTTTTTCTATATTTTTACACTTTTCACTTTAATATTGCATAAAAATACAAAAATTGTCAATGGATAAAACCTGAGATTTTAAAAAGAATATAAAAAATCATTGTCTTTATGTTTGTGCCAAGGATGGCACAGAAGGAATAAGTAAACGAGTTTTGAGCTAATCCATCCTCTGCAAAATTGCAAAACTCGATAGTTAAAATCGACAAGGAAGCCGATTTTAACGTAGCGTTACATATGTTTTTCCCGTTCCGCCATCTTCAGGGCGTGCATAATGAAACTCTATACCTCCAAGAGCCGACAGATATTCTCTAACCGCCTCTTGTAATACGCCGTTCCCAGTTCCATGTATTATAGAAAAAGTAGTAAGATCATAAAGGGCGCACAAATCAAGCTGCCTATCCAAGGCTTTTAGAGCTTCTTCTCGTCTCATACCTAAAAGCCGTAGTTCAAACTTAGGTTTTTCAGAATCCTTTACACCCTTACTTGTTCCACCTTGTATCCTTCCAGAACTTTCCATTTCAACGACAACTGAAGGGCTTTTTAACTTTGATTGAGGAGCTGCTTGAAGTTCGCTTTCTTTTACCGTTAAGCGAAGACTTCCCACTTGCACAAGATAACTTC
>CAYJHL010000033.1:0-13777 GCA_964369585.1 uncultured Treponemataceae bacterium
CAAACAGTACGTAATGTCGGCTATAAAATGGGAGACTAAATTGCGAAAAAGAATATTTTTTAGTATAACAGGTGTAACCCTAGTAGCTCTATGTTTATTTTCATTTTTTATTTCATCTATTATGTATAATCAAATATTTAATAATGAAAAAACTAGTATAAAGATGGAATATCCTAAAATAAAATCAGTCCTACTGGAACAAAATGGAGAGTATGATTTTACTACTATTGTTACCCAGTCGCGCATTACAATTATTGCAGTTGATGGCACAGTATTATATGATAATCGAAGAGATTTTACTACAATGGATAACCATTCGAATAGAAGTGAAGTTGTTGCATTAGATAATAATACAAAGGCAGAAAGCACACGCTTATCAGACACTCTTGGTAAGCAAACGTATTATTATGCGGAAAAGCTTGATGATAATACAATTTTGCGATTATCCATAACTATGGATAGCATTTTTAGTATTGTCGGTAAAGCAATACCTTCAATGGTTGTTATTGCGATTTGTGTGGTGCTATTATCTGCGTTTATTTCTAGTTATTTGACAAGAAAGATATTACTTCCACTATATACAATAGATGAGCCAATTTATGAAGAGCTTGACCAATTTTATGCAAAAATAAAGGCTCAAGAACGTTATATTGAAAAGCAAAAAGCACGGTTGAATCAAAAAAAAGAAGAATTTAATATTTTAACAAATAATATAGATGATGGCTTAGTGCTATTGAATTCACGAAGTGAAATTATTGCAATCAATGATGCAGCTAAAACTTTTTTCGGTTCAAATGATGAAGATTGTATCCGGAAAAATGTAATGGAACTAAACCATTCTGATGAGTTTATTACATCTTTAGAAAATGCATTCAAAGGGAAATCGTCAGAAATAGTATTAGATATACATAATAAAAATTATGTAGTGCATATTTCACCAGTAAAACGAAAGAAAAAAGGTGTTGTAAAAACAAAAGGTGCCATAATTATTATTACTGATAACACCGAAAAACTACAAGCGGAAAAACTACGAAGAGAGTTCTCAGCAAATGTATCGCATGAATTAAAAACACCACTCACATCTATTCTCGGCTATGCAGAGCTAATAAAAACTGGAATGGCAAAAGCTGAAGATGTTCAAGGGTTTTCTGAAAAAATATTTACTGAAGCCAATAATCTTTTAGCTCTGATAGAAGACATCATTAAAATATCTCAAATGGATGAATTAAAACAAAATTTTCAAAGTGAAAAAGTCAATATAAAAGAACTAATTGAAACTGCGATTGAAAGATTGGAAATGACTGCAGAGAAAAAGCATGTAGGAATACAGAAATCCATTGAAGATGTTTATATCACAGGTGTTAAAACAGTACTTGATGAAACATTATACAATGTTATAGAAAACGCCATTAAATATAATAAAGAACATGGAAGTGTTAACGTTATTCTTTCTGAAGAGAAAGATAAAGCTCAAATTATTATACAAGATACAGGAATTGGAATCCCTTCTGATAGCATAGAACGAATTTTTGAACGTTTTTATAGAGTAGATAAAAGTCATTGCAGTACAATTAAGGGGACAGGGCTGGGTCTTTCAATAGTAAAGCATGCAATAAACCTTCATAAGGGGACTGTCGAAGTTAAAAGTGAAGTAATGAAAGGAACTGAGTTTATCATTACTATCCCAAAAGTATAACCAACCACAAAGCTGTTTACAATAATCTGTAAACAGCTTTTTTTAAGCATAGGAAAAAAAATTATAAATCTTATTTAGATGCCGGTGTTTCTCTCAAAAAATATGCCATCATCAAATCCTTGAATACGCGTATCATTTTCAGCTTTTTCTAGCCGGTATTCACCCCATGCACAGTATAGTTCATTTTGCTCAATCCCAATATAGTTTCGATTAAGTTTTTTTGCGGTAACAAGTGTGCTTCCGGAACCTGAAAAAGGATCTAAAATAACATCATTAGCATTTGAGCTTGCAAGTATAATTTTAGCAAGTAGTTTTTCACTTTTCTGGGTAGGGTGAGCGGTATTTTCGGCCATAGACCAGTAGGGTATTGTAATATTTGACCAAAAATTGGAAGGGTAGGTGTTTCTGAAATTTCCTTCATCTGTTTTTTCCCAGTCTTTTGGCTTTCCCTCATGAGTGTATGGTGCAATAACTTTTTTTCTAACCTTTACAGCATCTACATTGAATGTATAATCATTTGATACTGTTGCAAACCAAATATCCTCCATACCATTTTTCCAGTTTGACTTTGCACCTCTTCCTTTTTCTCTCTGCCATGTAATTCTATTTTTAATAATAAGTCTTTCAGATAGCACAGGTCCTATGACTAAACTACTTTTCCAGTCGCAACATACATATATACTCGCATTTTGCTTTAATGTTGGAATAAGAACATCCAACCACTTATGTGTATACTCGGCATATTCATCATTTTCAGATTTTTTAAACGTATGCCCATGATAATCTTTTTCAAGATTATACGGTGGATCAACGATAGCCAAATCGATACAATTGCGTGGTATGCTTTGTAGAGCAGAAAAGGTATCACCGTGAATTGTTTTATTGCATATGTCTTGCAATAAATATGGTTCGTTACTACGATGCTCTATGCAGCGTGAAGCATATTCCTTTCCTTCCTCCAAGGGGAAGTCAATAGTTTTATTTCGAGATGATTTAATATTAGTCATGTAGAAAGAAGTCCTTTATTGGCGGTAAATTTACGTGTAAGGCTTTAAAAAATAGCATAATTATTTTATATATTTGGTCTTTCGTATGTTTATCAAGTGTGCTCATGGTTTTTAGTACTGCTACTGAACAATGTAGCCAATTTTGCTTTAACTCTAATAATGTAGAAGCATCAGTTGCTGCAAGTACCTTAAAAAATTCTTGAACAAATTTTTTACGCTCGTCTACCTCTAATTCTGAAAGCCAAGTTTCAACAGTTTTTGCCGCCAAAATACTTGCTTGGTTTTGACTTTTTGCTGCTATAATTGTTGTGCATTCTATTTGCCACGAAAATATATCATGCTGTGAAATCCCAGATGTTTCTGAGCTAACAATAAATCGAGGAGTATTTACTTTTTTTAGTAAAATGCCTACTACTGAAGACTCTGGTATAACTGTAATTATTTTGCTAGAGATTTGGTTAAACTCGTGTTTGTTATACACCTCTGGTAAAAAACCTGGCCCATCATTATCAAAAATAGAAATAATTTTTTTTGAAACTTTTGCATCACAAAAAGCTGAAGCATATACTGCTAGGTTTCCGCCTTTTGAGTGTCCCATGACATACATTCTTTTTTTTAAATGAAAAAATGCATCTTGCAGATAGTCTAATGCCATAGTTTGTGATGGCACAGGAAATGTATGTGACATATTGAAGTCCTCTTTCCATCCTATCAGTGTATCGTCAGTTCCTCTGAAAATTATACAAACTTCTCCTGTAGGAAGTATAGCACACATTGCGGCAAATTGCGCTTCAAGCTTATAATCTATTATATTAGTAAATCCACAAAGAGTTACTCCTGAGAACCTTTCAGTATTACCGACATTTTTTAAAAAATCTGCTGTATTCTCATTAATTAAGGCTCCAAGATTTTCTTGATGTATATCACTTTCAAAATACTTACAAGAAAGTTGCTTAAGAGAAATTCTATCTGAAAAGGAATGAGGTATAATTGTTTCTACATTGGCATACATTAATTGGCATAATACGAGGCTGTCTACATGATTAAATGGATTTACCTTAAAAGAAATATCTCCGCGCCATGATATATAGTCTGTTATATTACTCATAGCTATAGTATACTTTACTCTTTCATGAAAATCAACAGCTTTTTATCTTACTACACAAAGCTCAATACTGCTGTCTTCTAAACCTTGAACTTGTACTGTAATAGTTGATGGATACCCGTCATCGGTAAGTGTGCACGATTCAATCTTTTTACCAAAAGAAAATAGTGCTAGTTTTGAAGCATCTGTAGGTTTAAAATGTATAATGGGATGTTCGTAATGTGTTACTTCTCCAAAAATGTTTTCCCCTGTTTCTGCATTAGGACAGGATAACCATGTTCCGTATTCCGTATTTATAGGTTCTTCATCTTCAAAAATATCTTCATTTATTGAATCTTCATCAAAGTAAAGGTCTTCATCATTAGTCACTTCTTGCTGATTTGCTTCTTGATTTTGTTCTTTGATAAAGTCTTCAGTAACTTCGTTGGTTGCTTGTATATCTTCTATGAAAGCAGATTCAACTTCTGTAGGTGTTTCAGCTATTTGAGTTTCTTCTTTGTCTGCTTCAGCGTTTGTCGTCTCAATAGTATTGACTGTTTCGATATTGTCTTCTTGAAGAATTATACTCTCTGAATTATTTTCAGTACTAGCATTTTCTGGCTCTGTATTATCTGATTCCGCTGCAGCATTTCCTGCTTGAGCTTGTAGCATTGCATTAAATTCATTTACATAGTCTTCTACACTTTGGTCTAAAAATACATGTTTTTGTCTATCTGTATCTTCAATAAAATCTAGTACTTGAAAATCTTCATCAGATATATTTGCTGGACTGGATTCGAGTAGTGCTAGTACTTGAGTGCCTTCTTCTGATGTTAAAAAATCTTCTTGTACGCAAAATACTTCTAGAGCTTCTACTTTTTTTTGTTCATCTTCATCTAAGTCATTTGGAGCAATAAGTATAATTGGTGATACACCTTCATACACTGCTCGAATGTACTGTACTAAGGTTTTCCAATGCCGTGGGTAATCTATTGCATTAATAATAACGGCATTTGGTTTTATTTCAATAATATTATCTAAAGCTTTTAATAACCATGAGTATGTTATTGTGTTAAAGTCATGTCGCATGAAAAAATCGCTGTATGCATCAAGTTTTTCATTTGATTCTGATATTATTAATATTTTCATTCTTCAGTCCCAATATTATCTACTGTATAGTCATATATTTGCCAAATGTTATTTCGTAAACGAAGGTAGTATGTGTACCGTTTTTTCTCTCGATAATTTGGATACTTAAACCATTCTATAACCGATACTGTGCCTTCTGTTTGTGTGTAAGTTGTTTTTTCTATTTGAAATTGCTCGGGAATAGCTGCAATTTCATTATCTATTCTTTCACTCATCAATGATAATTTAAAATTTTGAATAATTTTTTGTCGTTCTGTTTCTGATGAATTGTTATATTGAATTTTGTTTTGTGGATTCTTAAAATATATGGACTCAATATCCATGTACAAAAAGAATTGATCCCATAAACTGCGTTGTCGTGCAATTATTGTATGTTCAATAACTTGATCTGGTGGTAAAAACTCTGGGCTTAAGAGTGTTGCGGTATCAAAGTCAACAGGAACCAGTGTAGTGGTTCCAATAATTGGATCAGGATTAATTTCAAGTGCTAATCGATTTGAACTCAGTGTTTGGATTTTAGATTTATATAATTCAGGGTAGAGAAGTAATTCAATATAATAGACTGATGGTGTTTCTATTGTTATGAAATCTTTAACGTCAATAGTGAATCCATATGTTTCAGCCGGTTCTAGTGCAAGCTCTCTAAAATAGACAGTAGAACTTGTTGTTCTTTTTCTTATGAGTGTTTCACTTTCTTCTAGTGTTTCATTTTTTATATTTACTGCATGTATATCTAAGCTGAAAGCTCTATCATCAGCAATCTTAAACCGAACTGTTTGAGAACCCTTGTTTGCAATACTTACATTGACAAATATTGGGTTGTTTTGTGTATTTGATGGAAAATACATTGCCTTATTGTGAAATGAAATAGAAACTTCCAATCCATCAACATTTGTGGTTGAATTTCCCATAATAATATTTTGTGCACTTTGTGCAAAAAGGGTCTGTGCAAACAAAATAAAAACTGATATAATACTAATAAGAATTCGTTTCAAAATCGGTTCTTCTCCTATAAATATGCCGCTTTTGCGGTGCGCCATGGAAGGTGCGAGTATGCAGTAGCAGAGCAACTGCAAATGTAAAAAAGATATGGATACCGTTTTTACATTATTATATTACTTCATTATCGGACAATTTTTATGAATTCCTTAGATTATATCATACATTCGTGGAAAAAGATAGATGACGCATCTAAAACCCTAAATGCAAAGCACGCAGTATTTCCAAGAGAAATTGAGGGTTTGCAAGGTGGAATGCATGCATTCTTTGTTAAAGAGTATGCTGTTGGAAATACAAATACAACCGTCATTATCGTACCAGATGAAAAAGACGCAAAAAATTTAATCATAGATTTGCAAAGTCTTTTTGATGATGGGAGTGGTGGTTGCAATGCAAATATACTTCAGCTTCCTTGGTGGGGAATTGTTCCCTATCGTGCTTGTGCCAAAGGTGCGCGTGTGTTTGGAGAGCGATCTGGGGTATTAGCAAAGTTATCACATGCTTGTAGAAATGAAAATACTACTGTACTACCAACTATATTTGTGTTAACACAACGAGCTGCTTTAACACCAGTTCCTTCATCTCAATATATAGATTCTCTTTTATTCAGTGTAAAAGTAGGTCAAAAATTTGACCCCTCAAGTTTAGCTGATCAGTTGTCATCTCAAGGGTATGTACGTGTACCGAGAGTAACTGTTCGAGGAGAGTTTACACTGCGGGGTGAAGTTCTTGATATCTATATGCCTGGAGAGCAATATGCTCATCGCATTGTATTTGATTTTGATGAAATTGAAAGTATCAAGTCGTTTAGTACTGAGAACCAAGCCTCAATTGAAAAACTAGATAGTTTGTTATTGTATCCAATGAAGGAAATTGTTTGGACAGATGATTTAGTTCAACAATTAGAACATGCAGTTAAAAAACATCTTGAAGGTATCCCTGAAATAAAAAGAGATTTTTATGAAAAGCGTGCTGAAAAGTTATTAACTGAGTTATATATTCATCGAGAAGCTGAGGGTGAAGAGCTTTTTTATCCTCTTATACACACGACGAGCATTTTTGATTATTTATCGAGTGATACTACTGTAATGTACTTTGACTATGATCGTCAGTCAAATATGCAAGAAAATTTTGAAAGAGAGTATTCGGCTCTTTATAAACGAGCTATGGATGAAACTTTTGTTCCTCCAGCTGAAACACAAATTTTTGACTTTAAGTCTTTAGTTGAAAAACACACAAAGAGTTTACTTTTTAGAACGATAAAAGCGCATAATATTACCGATATGGAGAGGATTAGTATTGAAACTGATCCTCCTAAGAGTTTCTTTGGAAATATTAATTATTTAAAGGAAAATCTTACTGACCTGCAAGCTCAAGGATGGAATGTTTTCATTTATGCTGACAGCGCTAATCAGGCTCTACGGATTGGCGAGTTATTAAGAGATTTTGTTAATCCAGAAAGTGATGTTATTCCTGTTACAGTTGTTCCGTCTTCAATTTCAGAGGGGTTTGGAATCCCTGAGCTTAATGTATTAGTTATACAAGAAAATGAAATTTTTGGTAGAAGAAAGCATACTCCTAAATCAGTTAAAACGGTAAAAAGTGCAGTAATTGACACATTTGTTGAATTGAACCCTGGAGACTTTGTCGTACATGTAAATTATGGAATAGGTTTATTTAAAGGAATTGAGCGAGTAAAAGTTTCAGGGAATGAACGCGATTACATAAAGCTTGAATACTACGATAATGAAACTGTTTTTATTCCAATTGAACAAGTAAATTTAGTACAACGATATATAGGTAACGAAGGTGAGGCTCCTAAGTTAGATCGTCTTGGTTCTAAAAGCTGGGAAAATCGAAAGAATAAGGTAAAAAAATCAGTTGAAGATATTGCCGAAAAACTTATTGAATTGTATGCAAAACGTAAAGCAGCTGTTGGCTTTTCGTTCCCTGAAGATGGTGAGTTTATGACGGCTTTTGAAGCTAACTTTCCATATACAGAAACAGAAGATCAAATTACCGTTTCAGAAGATATAAAGCGAGATATGGAAAAGCCTCTTCCCATGGATAGACTTGTATGTGGTGACGTTGGATATGGTAAAACTGAAATGGCAATGCGGGCAGCCTTTAAGGCTGTAATGGGTGGAAAACAAGTAGCCTTTTTAGCGCCAACTACAATTTTGGCGGAACAACACTATGAGTCATGTTTGGAGCGTTTTCAAGATTTTCCAGTAGCAATTGCACATATGTCACGCTTTGTTTCAAAGGCTGAGCAAAAAAAGATTTTAGAAAAAGTTTCTGCTGGGAGTGTTGATATTCTCATTGGAACGCATAGAATTATTCAAAAAGATGTAGACTTTAAAGATTTGGGCTTAATGATTATTGACGAAGAGCAACGATTTGGTGTAAAGGACAAAGAAAGGCTAAAATCTCTTAGAACCAACATTGATTCGTTGGCAATGAGTGCAACACCAATACCAAGAACGCTTCACATGAGCTTACTAAAAATACGTGATATGAGTCTTTTAACGACACCGCCTCAAAACAGACAAGAAATTGAAACAGTAATAGATGCTTATAATGATGATAGGGTAGCCGCAGCAATTAGACGTGAAGCGGAAAGAGGTGGACAAGTATTTTATTTACACAACAGAGTTGAAAGCTTATATGATGTACAGTCAAAATTACAAAATCTTTTGCCTGAAATGAGTATTGATGTTGCGCATGGTCAAATGGGAGCGCATGAACTTGACGATATTTTCCGTAGGTTTAAATCTGGTGGATTTCATGTACTCATAGCAACAACAATTATCGAAAATGGAATTGATATTCCAAATGTCAATACAATCATTATTGATAGAGCCGATATGTATGGTGTTTCACAATTGTACCAATTACGAGGGCGAGTAGGTAGAAGCGATAGAAAAGCATATGCGTATCTTTTATATCCTGAAAACAGGGCTTTAAGTGAAGTTGCCATGAAACGTCTACAGGTTATTAGTGATTTTACAGAGCTAGGAAGCGGATTTAAAATAGCAATGAAAGACATGGAAATTCGAGGCGCAGGTAACCTTCTTGGGAAAGATCAATCAGGAGATATTTATTCTGTTGGCTTTGACTTATATTTACGCTTGCTTGAAGAAGCGGTTGAGCGCTTAAGCGATGAAACCTATGTTGAACAATACGAAGTTTTATTAGAACTTGAATATTCAGGATATATTCCAGAAACCTATGTATCTGTTCCTCAGACAAAAATGGAAATTTACAAAAAAATTGCGTCAGTTAGTGACAGCGATGAACTCGAATCAGTGTTAGCTGAGCTTGAAGATCGCTTTGGTCCTATTCCTAGTGAAGTTCAAAGTTTATTAGCGCTTGCACAAATACGCATAATATGTAAAAAACTTTTTATTGCGACGCTTAAAGAGCGAATGGGGAAGGTAAGGGTAGAGTTTTCACGAGTATCAAATATTTCGGTGGAAAAAATATTGCAATTAATTAAAATAAGTAATGGAAAAGTGAAATTAGATCCAGCTAGCCCTAATGTTTTAGTGCTAGAAACCGGAAAAATAGATCTTGAACATAAAAGTAATTTTATTAGAGAAAAATTGGAGGGTCTACTATCATGATAAAGGCTATTATTTTTGACTATGGAAATGTTATTTCACATGCAGCAGCAGGAGATGCAAGTGAAGATTTAAAAAAAATGTCTGGTGTACCTGCTAAAGTATTTAACTCTGTATATGATAGGTTTCGCTTTGATTTTGACAGAGGTTTAATAAACGGTGAAGAAATGTATAAGCAACTTCTATTAGAAGAGGGATATACTGAGCAAGCAAATAACTCTGAACTTCTTAAGAAAATAGCTCGATGTGACTTAGAAACATGGAGACCAATACGACAGGATGTGTGCGATTGGATTACTGAGCTTCAAAAAACATATAAAATTGGTATACTTTCAAATATGCCATATGAATTTTTAGATGCGTATGAAAAAGAGATTCCACCATTTATGCAAGCGGATTTTGCATGTTTTTCCTGTAGGGTAAAACTTATTAAACCAGAAAAAGAAATTTATGAATATACATTAAATGGGCTGGGGGTTCAGGCTGGAGAAGCTGTTTTCTTTGATGATTTACAAGAAAACATTGATGCTGCTGTAGCTTTAGGTATTAATGGTTTTTTATGGACGGGACTTGAAAAAGGCAAAAAAGATTTACAAAGTATTCTTTAAGTGCTAATATATTTTTCAGTAAAATCTTTAACAGGGATTGCTTTGCTAAAATAAAATCCCTGAATGGTGTCGCACTGCACTCTTTGAAGTAGGGCTACTTGTTCTTCATTTTCGATTCCCTCTGCAACAATGTGGATGTTGAGAGAGTTTGCGAGCTTTACAATGCCATCTACAACTAATTCGCCTCGACCCTTTTCCTTTGTGGCGTTAAAAAAGCTTCTATCAAGTTTTATGGTATTTACCTTAAAGTTTTTAAGTAACCCCAAAGAAGAATACCCAGATCCAAAATCATCAATAGAAACTAAAAAACCTTCTTTGCGAAAATCTGAAAGAAGATTTTCGAGTACTTCTTCATTTTCTAATACAATACTTTCTGTTAGTTCAAGTTCAATGTAGTGATGGGGAATCCCAATTTTGTTAACTATACTCAGAATTTTTGGAAAAAAATCCTTGTTTTCTAAATGTGCCCTAGAAACATTTATTGAAATTGGAACACATTCGTAGCCATTTTCAATCCATGATTTAATTGCTTTGCATACACTTTTTAATACGTATAAATCTAAGTCTACAATAAATCCATTTTTTTCAAATAAGGGTATGAATAAATTGGGTAATGTTATTGTTCCATCCTTATCTATCCATCGAACTAATGCTTCTGCTCCAATAACCTTTTTTGTTATAATATTATATTTAGGTTGCAAAAATGGTATAAATTCGTTGTTATTGAGCGCTCCACGCATTTTATTAGTAATATTCGCAATTTGTAATATTTGTTCTTTATAGTTATTGTCATAATTGCAAATTTTGCCACTTTTTTTTGTTTTTGCAATGGCATGTGCCATGGTTGTTTTATTTATCATGTCATTTACGTCAATTTCACCAGGCTTTATAAAGTAGCGTCCGTAGTTAAATTGTAAATGATAGTTTTCAAACTCAGGTATTGCATTATTGAAATACTCTTCGTAGAAATGTGTCATATTATCTAAATTTTCTAAAAATCCATTTCCTGCAAACATGATAAACTCATCAGCGGTAATACGTGCTAATATAAACGTTTTTTCGTTTGCAAGTTCTGCCGTTCTTGCAAATGCTTTTAAGACATCGTTTCCAACGTCAAAATTAAACATTTCATTTATTGCTTTGAAATTGACTATGTCGATTTTTATCATCGCAAATTCGTCATTCGGATGTTCATGTATTACTTTCGAAACAAAAAGACGAAATTTATTTAAATTAGGAAGCCCTGTTAAATCATCATAGTAGGCAATTTTTTCAATTTTTTTTATTGTTTCAATTTTTGAATGTAATGTATACCATAGGGAAAAAACTAAAAGAGACAAAACAATAATACTAGTAAAGGCAATAGTATTTGCTAGCATTTTTGTGCTAGCTGTTGCTTTGTTTTCATCTAATACCAATACAAAAAACCAATTATTCATGTCTAGAGGTTTATAAATTGCGATATTTTTAGTACCATGTAACTCAAAAGAAAAGCTTCCTTCTCGTTTCATTTTTATGTTTTTTAAAACATTTTCAATTGTTTCGCCATCACTTAGTCTGCCGCTTCTGATTGTGTTGAGTGTATTATAGTCTTGTGAAGTAGTAAAAACAGGATTGCCAAAACCTTCTGATATGAGTGCATACCCATTTCCCTGTATGATTGAGTTTAAATTAAATGTCAAAAGGGCAAAAGAATATTTTGCAATTATATAGCCTACAATTGTATTTTTATTATATACAGGAGTGGCAAGATCCATCACTCTTTGGCCAGAACTACTACTTGTGTATGGTGTTGAAGATGTTACATGTTTTCTATGCGGATTTATAGTCTGTAAAGGAATTTTCATTTCATCCATTTTTCCATATGCAGAGATCATAAATCCATTTATATCTAAATATGCTAAATCTTCAAATTTGAAGTTTTCGATTTGTTGTACTAAATAAGTCTTAAATGTACTCTCATTATAACCTAAGTATCCAATAGATTCTGCAATGCTTACAATGTTATTTTTGGCATCTTCAATCTCTAAGTTAATAATTATTTGCTGTTGAACAGCTATTTCATTGAGAGTTTCTTTTGCAGTGTTGTGGAGGAGTTTCTCTACACCATTATTAAAAAAAATAAAAAGTGTAATTGTGGTAAGAACTAGGAGCGTGCACACACATAAAATTCGCTGCTGACTCTTACTTTCATTTTCACTCATATATTACCTTTTACTTTATTAAATAGAAATCATAATTAAAACCCGAATAAATACAATGCTATATACGACTTTCTAAAATATAGATTATCATAATATAAAAAAGGCTACAAGTGCTTAAGGAAAAATAATGTAAATAACTCGTAAAAACTACTTATTAAGAGTTACTGAGTCTTTCATGTTCAAATATATCTTTTGCATCCCAAGGATAGCAGCACCATGCATCTTCAAAAGATTCTCCAGCGTAATATCTCTTTACTTCTGTTGGAATTATACCTTTTTTGGGCTTTTCTTTATGGTGAATGACTGCAACTGCAATTTCTTTTGGGTTGTGTCGTAAAAGCTCTTTGATACAGTATTCGAGTGTCGCACGAGTGTCATCTACCTCATCTACTAAAAGTATTTTTTTTCCTTCCAATTTTTTAGTTGCATCATCGATCCATTGAATTTTACAGGGCTCATCGAGGGTATCAGAGCCTTCTGTATAGTACTTAACTCCTACAGCAAGGATAGGTATTTCTATAAATGTTTTCATCATTCGTGCAGGGATAAAGCCACCAGACCCAATAGCAACCATAAGTTCAGGCTCATAATTATCATCAATAATTTTTTGTGAAAGACTTTTTACTGTATCATGAATTTTGTTGTATGAAAAATACTTTTTATCTGACATATTTACTCCAAAAGTTATATATTTAAAATAATACTCCCCAACACTGAATATGTCAATAGAGGGGAGTTGTAGAATGCAAAAAAAATTTTCTTATCTGTAATTTGCTGCAATTTCTGCTGATTTTTTAGAAATAGCTGTTATTTCAGACCATTTTTTATTATCAATCAAATCTGCAGTTACCATAAAACTACCACCACACGCAATGATATTTTTATTAGAAATAAACTCATGTAAGTTTTCTAATGAAACCCCACCTGTTGGCATAAACTTTATCATATTGTATGGTGCACAAAGTGCATTGATAGTTTTTAACCCACCATATTGAGCTGCAGGGAAAAATTTAAGAGTAGTGAGGCCTAATTCTAATGCCATTTCTATCTCGGTTGGAGTTACACAACCTGGAAAAATGGGAATGTTTTTTTCTTGGCAGTATTTTACTACTTTAGGGTTTATTCCTGGCGAAACTATAAACTCAGCGCCTGCAGCTATTGCTTCATCTACCTGCTCAGTTCTTAATACTGTGCCTGCTCCAACTATCATTTCAGGATAAGCTTCTTTCATGATTTTCATTGCATTTGCAGCTCCTGCTGCTCTGAAGGTTATTTCCGCAACAGGAAGCCCACCTTCAATCAATGCCTTTGCTAATGGCTCGGCATCTTCTGTAGGTCGGTCAAGTTTAATTACCGGCACTACACCAATTTTTGCTATTTTTTCTGCTATTGTCATATTTTCTCCTT
>CAYJHL010000034.1:0-7632 GCA_964369585.1 uncultured Treponemataceae bacterium
TACGTCCTCACCCACAGTCTAAAAAATCAGAAAGTGAAATGCTAGAAGCCTTACAGACTGAATATGAACATGTAACAAGCATTTCTTGGGACTACGAAAAAGATAATACGTTATCGATAGCAAAGTCTGACATTATGATCTCAGACTTTTCGGGTATTATTTTTGACTATACATTCTTGCATGATAAGCCATTTTTGTACGTACATGAAAACTTTGACTTACGCCCCTATGATGCTGACGATTTAGCAGAGCTATCTCCTCCAGTTCAACCATGGCAGTTTGATATCTTACCTACTATTGGAAGAAAGCTAGAAGAAAAAGATTTTTCCAATATTAAAGAGATTATTTCATCTATGTCAGATAGCAGCGAACTATCAGAAAATCGTAAGAAGGCAAAGTCAACAGCATGGATGCATCAATGCCAATCAGGTAATAAGATTGTAGACTATATGATAAATACTAACCAAAAGAATAAGGGAGTAAACTAATATGCAAGCATTAATGTTAGCAGCAGGAATGGGAAAAAGGCTTGGGCCTTACACTGAACATACTACAAAATGTATGGTAAAGGTCAATGGAAAAACTCTTATAGAATACTGCATTGAAGCACTACTAGAAGTACATATAACAAAACTCGTAATGGTTATAGGGTATAAAGGCGATGTACTTCAAGATTTTTTAAAAGATAAATATCCAGCAATGTCTATAACATGGATTGAAAACCCTGTATACAATAAAACAAATAATATTTATTCACTCTACCTAGCTGCAGAAGCGTTAGAAAACGATGACACCATCCTCTTGGAAAGTGACCTTATATTTGACTCAAGCATTCTTTCAGAATTACTTGAAAATAAAGAAAAGAATCTTGCAGTTGTTTCACACTTTGAATCATGGATGGATGGAACTGTTACCTTATTAGATAAAAATAATAATATAACCGGTATGCTCGGTAAAGATAACTTTGATTGGAAAAATAAAAAGCAATACTATAAAACTGTTAATATATATAAGTTTTCAAAAGAATTTTCTCATCAATACTATATTCCATTTTTAGAGGCTTATCAAAAAGCATATGGGCAAAATGAGTATTATGAGCAAGTATTAAAAGTAATTTCATTTCTCAATTCCAGCACATTAAAAGCACTACCTGTAAGTGGGGACCGCTGGTATGAAATAGATGATATCCAAGATTTAACAATTGCATCAAATCGCTTTGCTAATAACGATAACAAGCTAACACTTATGCAAAATAGATACGGTGGCTACTGGCGCTTTCCAAATATGCTCGATTATTGCTATCTAGTAAATCCATACTTTCCAACAAAAAATCTTGTTAAAGAATTAAAATCAAGTTTTAAAACGCTTCTTACCGAGTATCCAAGTGGTGCTAATGAACAAAGTATGCTTGCAGGAAAAATGTTTGGCATAAAATCCGAAAAAATAGTTGTTGGAAATGGTGCTGCAGAGCTTATTTCAGCGCTAACAGAATATATAAAACCGCCATTTGCAATTCCATATCCAACATTTAATGAATACCCAGAGCGATTTATAAAACACTATGGAAAAGATTGCATACAAAAAATTCATTCAAACCCTACAAACTTTCGATACGATGCAAGTACAATAAAAAATGCAGTATTAGAAGCAGAAAAAAACGGAACTAAGCCATCGACAGTTTTACTGATTAATCCTGATAACCCAAGTGGCAATTTTATAGGTGAAAAAGATGTAATAGATCTTATTTCGTTCTTAAAAGAAAAAAATATTATGTGTATTTTCGATGAGTCATTTATTGATTTTGCAGAAAGTTCAGTACGATACACCTTTTTTAATGATACTTTATTAGAAGAATATCCAAACCTTATCGCTATTAAAAGTATCAGTAAAAGTTATGGTGTGCCCGGATTACGTCTAGGTGTTTTAGCCTGTAGTCAAGAGGAATTAATTAAAAAACTAAAGAAAGAAATTTCCATTTGGAATATAAATTCATTTGGCGAATACTTTATGCAAATTATTGGTAAGTATAAAAAAGACTATGTTATTGGATGTGATAAAATTGTAGACGAAAGAACAAGATTTATAAATGAACTACGACTAATTAATGGCCTAGAGGTTTTTGATAGCGAAGCGAATTATGTTCTTTGTAAGCTCACTTCACCTTTACCAACATCAGGCGTATTAACAGAAGCATTATTATCAAAATACAACATTTTTATAAAAGACTTATCTTCAAAAGAAAGCTTTGAAAATGGACAATATATAAGACTTGCGGTCCGATCAAAAAAAGATAACAATAATCTTCTCGATGCCTTAAAAACCTTATAAAGAATATACACTATGCAAAAACAATACCCTGACATTTCTTTCATTCTCCCAATATATAAAACACCACAGGACTTTTTCATTAAATGCGTTCAAAGTATTATTAAGCAAACGTATACAAATATAGAAATTATACTTGTAGATGATGGCTCGCCCGATGTGTGTCCTTCGCTATGCGATTCCTTTGCAAAAGACGATGCTCGTGTTATAGTTATTCACCAAAAAAATGCTGGCGTCGGCAATGCTCGAAACACAGGCTTGAAAACTGCAAAAGGTAAGTGGGTTTGTTTTGTTGACCCTGACGATTGGTTAAACCCACAGATGGCAGAAATAGCTATCGAGGAAGCTACAACTTATTTTAAAACATACGCAGTGTATCCAGATGTGGTTTTGTGGAATTACATAAAAGAGTTTGGACGAGTTTCTACAGAGGTACGTTGTTTTGAGCAAAACAGAAAAGATTTTTCAACTATAGAAGGCTTAAGAAAATTACAGCTTTTAACACTAGAATTAACTAGCAATGTCTGTACAATATGGGGTAAAATGTATAGGAGAGATTTTTTAATACGCAATAATCTTTTTTCGGATGAAACCCTACCCCGCGGCCAAGACGTAGAATACAATGTACGAGTCTTTCAATTCGTTTGGAGAGCATTGTACATTCCTAATGCACTCTATCATTATCGTTATGATGAAAACACTGCAACAACTGCATTCAATGAACACTATGCAGACTATATTAATCGATTTATTAGTGCACTCTATAATGATGTGTTGCACATTCCATCGAATGCCGATTTTTTAATTAAATTTTATGAGCGCTGCGTTCATACACTTTTAAGTTTAACCGTTCGTTACACATTTCACAAAAAAAATCCTCATTCATATTCTACAAATAAAAAGTCATTCAACACTATGTGTACAAATGATATTATAAAACTAGCTATAAACAATGCCCCTTATAAGTCTTTTTCACTACCTCGTAAAATTGGTCTCTTTTGCTTAAAGCATAAAATAATTTTTGGACTATACGTTATTGCAAAAATGAGGCAAATACAGTATAGTATTAAGAAATGAAAATAGTAAAAATTCAAGGCGGACTAGGCAACCAAATGTTCCAATACGCTTTTGCAAAAGCCCTTGAACATAATGGCCATGATGTTTTTCTCGATACTAGTTTATACAATTCAAGCGTTTCTCGAGGTGGAATAAACTACACACATAATGGTTTTGAACTTGAAGATCTTTTTAATATACAATACAAAAAAGCAAGAATAGAAGATGTAAAAAAACTAGCTACTCTTCCAACAAATTTTTTTACACGAATAAAACGAAAATACTTTACAAAAAAAACACATTATATTGATAGGGTATTTAAATACTCACCAGAACTTTTTGATTGCTCAAAAGATTGCTATCTTGAAGGTTATTGGCAAACTGAAAAATATTTTTTAAGCATTGAAGACAACATTCGAAAAACCTTTATGTTTACTAACCAAGCCTCGAAGCAAACGCAAGAGCTTATATCACAAATAGATGGAAAAGATTGTATAGCAAGTATTCATGTAAGGCGTGGTGATTATTTAAATGGGAAAAGTCATGCAGTTTGTACAGAAACATATTTTAATAATGCCATTAAACACCTATTACAGTCAAAGAAAATTGAAAGGTTTTTAGTTTTTTCAAATGACATGCAATGGGCAAAAGAAATGCTGGATTTTCAAAATGTTCCTACAACCTTTGTTGATTGGAATACAGGCATTGATAGCTGGCAAGATATGTATATTATGGGTAAATGCCCTGTAAATATTATTTCCAACTCGAGTTTTAGTTGGTGGGCAGCATGGCTTAATAAGCATCCAGAAAAAGTAGTAATCACTCCAAATATATGGAGTAGAAGTGAGTTAGACTATAAAGATTCGTATTATACGTTTGACTATTCAGATATAGTTCCTAGTAATTGGGAGCGAATTTCAACATAAAAGTAAGGAAATTTACATGAAAAAAGCATTAATTTCAGGAATCACAGGGCAAGACGGTGCATATTTAGCAGAGTTTTTATTAAAAAAAGGCTATGAAGTACACGGTATTAAACGTAGAGCTTCTAGCTTTAATACAGAAAGAATTGACCATCTTTATCAAGACCCTCATACAGAAAACAAGAATTTCATTTTGCACTATGGGGATTTAACCGATACTTCAAATTTGGTTCGAATTATTAAAGAAGTAGAACCAGATGAAATCTATAACCTCGGAGCACAAAGTCATGTTCAAGTTTCTTTTGAAGTACCTGAATACACTGCAGATACAGATGGAATTGGAACACTTAGAATTTTAGAAGCAATTCGCCTTTTGGGTATGGAAAAAAAGGTTCGTGTATATCAAGCATCAACAAGTGAGCTTTTTGGTAAAGTACAAGAAATTCCACAAAAAGAAACTACCCCATTCTACCCTCGAAGCCCTTATGCCGTAGCAAAATTGTATGCATACTGGATTGTTGTAAACTATAGAGAAAGTTATGACATGTACTGCTGTAATGGTATTCTCTTTAACCATGAAAGTCCAATTAGAGGGGAAACATTTGTTACTCGTAAAATTACTAGGGCTGTAGCACGTATTAAGCTTGGTCTCCAAGACTCATTATACATGGGAAACATTGATGCAAAACGTGACTGGGGTTTTGCAGGCGACTATGTTGAACTTATGTGGCTAATGCTTCAGCAAGAAAAAGCAGATGACTATGTAATGGCAACAGGCATTACCACAACCGTTCGAGACTTTATTACTATGGCCTTTAAAGAAGTTGGTATTGAAATAGAGTATAAAGGTGAAGGTGTTAATGAAGTTGGAATCGATAAAGCAACAGGTAAGGAAATTGTAAAAATAGATCCAAGATACTTTAGACCTGCAGAAGTTGAACTACTTATCGGAGACCCAACAAAGGCAAAAACTGAGCTTGGATGGGAGCCAAAAGTACAATTACCAGAGCTTGTTAAAATGATGGTAGAAAATGATGTAAAGCTTGCAAAAAAAGAATTATATCTTAAAGATGGTGGTTTTGAAACTCAAAACTATTTTGAATAGTTCGTAAAAAATGGCGTCCTTGCCATTTTTTACTATCAAGTTTTTGCTGTGGCAAAAACATCGTGATACTAGAGTTTAGCGACATCCATGTCGCAATTCTTGGAATGCTTAAATTATAACAACTAGGAATTATAAACATGAATAAAGATGCGAAAATATATGTAGCAGGGCACAGAGGTTTAGTTGGAAGTGCCATTGTAAAAGGTCTTCAAAAAGATGGCTATACTAACATAATTACAAAAACACATGCAGAACTAGATCTTCTTAACCAAGACTGTGTGAACAAATTCTTTGAGTCAGAAAAACCTGAATATGTATTTTTAGCAGCAGCAAAGGTAGGTGGAATTGGGGCAAACTCAACTTATCCTGCAGACTTTATTTACCAAAATATGATGATAGGCTTTAATGTTGTGCATGCTGCATATAAAGCAAGTGTTAAAAAGCTATTAAACCTCGGCTCTTCTTGTATTTATCCTAAAATGGCAGAACAACCATTAAAGGAAACAAGCCTTTTAACAGGAGAACTGGAAGCTACAAACGATGCCTATGCATTAGCAAAAATTGCAGTAATTAAACTATGTACAGCATATAATATTCAATATGGTACAAATTTTTTATCTGCAATGCCAACCAACTTGTATGGTCCTGGTGATAACTACGATTTACAAAACTCACATGTTTTGCCTGCAATTATGCGAAAATTTCATGAAGCCAAAGAATCAGGAACACATGAAGTTACATTGTGGGGCGATGGCAGTCCTTACAGAGAATTCCTTTACTCAGAAGACCTTGCAAATGCACTTATTTTTTTAATGAAAGAAAAAGATGCAAAAGATATTAGAATTGGTGAGCATCCAAAAACCTGCGCCTTTGACTTTATAAACATAGGAAGCGGATCTGATTTGCCTATTAAGGAACTTGCAAACATTGTATATAAAACAGTGTATGGGGAAAACCCACAATCTGTTTGTACCATAAACTGGGACACATCTAAACCAAATGGAACTCCAAAAAAACTTATGGATTCAACAAAGCTTTTTACACTTGGATTTACACCAAAGGTATCCTTAGACGAAGGCATTGCACTTGCCTATAAAGATTTTTTAGAAAACAGCGTATGAAAATTTTACAGATAATTACCCTTTCAGATTTAGGTGGCGCACAGAGTGTTGTCATAGAACTCAGCAATGCATTTGTAAAAGAAGGACATGAAGTTTTAGTTATGTCTCAGCCAAATGGCCCGATGTGGAACTTACTTGACAATGCAGTAAAAAAAATACCATGCAATTTTTTTTGGCGCGACATTAGTCTATTAAATGATCTTAAGGCTTACTTTTTTATAAAAAAAACTATAAAACAGCTAAAACCAGATGTAATTCACTTGCACTCATCAAAAATAGGAGCCTTAGGTAGGCTTGCAACGTATCCTTTATTCACAAAAAAAGTAGTTTATACTATTCACGGATTTGACTCTGTTTTAATTGCCTATAAAAAATTTCTGCCAGTTGAAAAAATGTTAAAGAATCTTTGTGGAAAAATTGTTGCTGTAAGTAACTATGAGTATGAAAATATAATCAAATATAAAATTAAAAATACAGTAGCAATTTACAATGCTGTATCAGATAAAAATAATACAAGCTTATTGGATCCAAAAATTGTCAATTCAATAACTGCAATACAAAAGAATAGAAAAATAATTATGTGTGTGGCTCGAGATGCAAGACCAAAGAGAATTGATTTATTTAGAGAGTTAGCAGAAAAAATGACTCAACATTGTTTTATATGGATAGGTAATAGGGATGAAATTGAAAATAAACCAGAAAATTTATATTGTCTTGGTGAAATTAACAACGCAGGCGTATATTTTTCATTAGCAGATATTTCTGTACTCTTTACGGATCACGAGGCTTTCGGGTTAGTTATAATCGAAGCTTTTTCTTGTAGTATTCCTGTTTTAGCATCAAATGTTGGTGGAATCCCTGAACTTTTAGATGAATCTTGCGGTTACGCGCTTCCAAATGAAACAGATCAGTTTGCAAAAAAAATTGAAGAAATTTTTTCAGATGCAAAACAGTATGAATATATGAAAAAATCTGCACGCAAAAAATATGAAGACTTTTTTACTATAGAAAAAATGGTAAAAAGCTACGCAAACACTTACAATTCTTTAAGATAGCACAAAAAAATACGAGTCCATTATAAAAAAGTAACGTGAGAGTGCAT
>CAYJHL010000034.1:7642-13715 GCA_964369585.1 uncultured Treponemataceae bacterium
ATGCATGCATAAATTAAACAGATCCTTTTTTACTTGCATATACACAAAAATTATGCTAAAATTACATAAGTTTTGAGATGAGGTACAGTTAGTTTGATTACAAATAGACGACAAAAACAGTTTTTAATTTTTCTTGTAGATTTTTTAATATTGTCTTTATGTGTATACCTTGCACTTGCACTGCGCTCTCTTTACCTACCTTCATTTAAATCATTTTTTAGTCATTTAGTAGAATTCTTACCTCTTATATTTTTTTGGGTTATTTTGCAATATATTGCTGGCCTCTATGTTTTGGAAGGAAATTTTTACAGCAGTAGATATGGAGTCCGTATATTTTTTGTAGGGCTTTGTACACTTTTTGTTGGTTTTGCTTGGTTTTATCTTGCAACTTTTACTTCTATAGGCCCAAGAACCATATTAATTTTATATTGCAGTATCTCATTTATAGCAGTATGTTTGTGGCGATACATTTTAACTGTAACATACGTCCATTTTTCGCAAATCCCTTCTATTGGTATTATTGGAAACTCAGAAGCCATTGATGAACTTATTGAGTACAGTCATAAATTTTCCTATATGTCGTACAACATCGCTGGAATACTTGAAGAAGGTACAACTAAGAAAAAATATAGAGACATACCAATTTACCATAGTTTAGAATCTTTCTTAAAATTAATTGAAGAAAAAGATATTTCACAAATAATCGTCATTGATAAAAAAGGCTTGTCTGCAAAAATACATAAAAGCTTATTTACACTTTTAAAAAATAGAGTTAGTTTTGTTTCAGTTGCATCTTTTTATGAATCGTATATTCGAAAAATACCAATAACAGAAGTAAACGAAGTGTGGTTTTTAGAAAACATAGACTTAAGCAATAAAAAAATGTATTCCCATATTAAACGCTTCTTAGATATTATTGCTTCTCTTATTCTATTACTTTTATCTCTTCCTTTTTACCCCATCATTTCGTTCATTATTAAAATTGAGAGCAAGGGGCCAATTTTCTTTACACAAACAAGAGCTGGTTATTTAGGAACAGACTTTACTGTACTTAAGTTTCGTTCTATGTCCATTTCCAATAATAACTTTGCCCCTACAGGGCAAAATGATGCTCGCATTACAAAGTTTGGTAATATTATGCGAAAAACTCGCATAGATGAACTTCCTCAGTTAATAAATGTTTTAAAAGGTGAAATGAGCTTAATTGGCCCTAGACCTGAGAGACCTGAGCTTATTGAAGAACTTGAAAAAGTGGTACCATACTATAAACAGCGGCTACTTATTCGACCAGGTATTTCTGGTTGGGATCAAGTATCTGGCGAATATCACTCACCCTCTGTAGAAGATACAAAGAAAAAATTGCAATATGATTTATACTATGTAAAAAATATGTCCCTAGCACTTGATGTTTCTATTTTAGCAAAAACGCTAAAAACAGTAGTATCAAGAGGCGGATTATAAAAATACTGCTATTTTAAATAAAATATTCGCAAATTTATAGACTTTTTTCTTATATACAGGTATACTGTAATAATTAAAAGAGAGGTTTAAAATATGCGTAAAGTGTGTTTTTCAGTTTTATTATTATGTTTAAGTGTAGGTGTATTTTCACAAAGTTATCAAATTAAAGATATCAGCTATGATATAACAGGAAATATTACTGGTACAACAAGGGAATACCCACTTAGACGTGCAGTAGAAATCGATACAAATAAAATCTTTTCTAGCATAGAAGAACTTGAAACATACCTTTCTGATATTCACCTTCAATTTCAAAACCAGCGCGTGTTAGAATCTACTCTCATAACTCCCACATATGGAAGCGTAACAAACAATAATATTATCCCTGTAGATCTATTAATTCAAACTGTTGACACATTTAATCTGATTGGGCTTCCTTATCCTAAATACGATTCTAACTCTGGACTTGAGTTAAGGCTTGCAATTAATCACTATAATTTTTTAGGATCAATGCTTCCATTAGATTTTGATATAAAATATAACTATGATACTGAAGATAATGCAAATGACCATATTTTTGGTGTGTACACAAGTTTTACCCTTCCATTTGAACTAAGTATATTTGATGCTCAATGGAAGAACACTGCAAACCTTTCATATACGCTAGGAAATACACTTCCCGAAGCAAGTTTTAACACCTCATTTAATATAGCACACGAGTTTAATGAAGTAATAACTTTGCAAGCAGAAGCTAGGCAAGGTGTAACATATAATCCAGATTATGATCAATACAATGACGCATTTTACCTTACAGAAGGTGCATCACTTTCAATGCCTGTAACACTAGCAAAAACAGAGTATTTAGGAGACATAATATGGACCCCTCAGTTATCAATTGAATATTATTGGGATCCATTAGATTTAATAATAGATAAAGCAAACGAAGATTTAATTGATACCAATATTACATACCAGCATGGATTTTCAATTGGAAGAGTTGACTGGCTTGGAAACTTTAAAGATGGCTTTTCTGCATCATTTACGCAGAATCTCATAAATGAGTCATATAAAAATAATTTTACCATTTCAGGAAACATTGAGTTTAAATATTTTAAAGCATATGAAAACATAGGCCTTAAGTCAAGAATATATATGTTTACAAAGAAAAACGACACTGAAGAATTAGGTTCAAGAGTTCGAGGTATTCGTAATGACGATATAGATACAGACTCTGCTATTATCATAAACATGGATCTTCCAATAAAAGTATGGCAAACAGACTGGGTTGGTTATGGCCTTTGGGATTGGACTAAATATTTAGACTTTGAAATGCAAATTAGTCCATTTATTGACATTGCACTTGGATATAATCCGCTTGCAAAAACTACCTTTTCTCCAAAAGATGGGTGGTATGGTGCAGGAATAGAAATAACAGGCTATTTAAATGCTGCTAGAAGCGTTGTAGGCCGTATAATGGCCGGTGTAGACGCTGTACAGTTTGCTGACAAAGTTGGAAACAGAATTGACTTTGTTGGGACAGCTGTGGACAAACTATTTAACACAAGTTGGAGAAGCAGTTCATGGTATGAGTTCTCTTTTGGCATTGGGTTATTTTATTAATAAATAAGTAATAAGTGAGGAAACTATGGTAAAAAAAATACTAGCATTAGGTATACTTTTTTTAATTACAAGTAGCATTTTTGCTCAAAAAAATCTTTCAGTAGATTTAAATGATCCTGTATACGATATTTTAGACTATATACAGATTCGCGATTATGTTAAGCCTTTACATAATTCTAGACCTTACTCTTTAGACTTAGTGTTAGATACTTTAAAAAATTCCCTCGAGTACTCAAGTGAAATGTCAAAATCAGAAGTCTCAATAATACAAGATACTATTCATAGATTAGAGCCAACAGTTTCAACAGAGTTTACTGATAATAGTACATTTACGCAGAGTGTTTCAACACTTGCAAATACAGGATATTATCGCTATGAAACGAATGAAAATGGCATTCCTATAACTGCACAAGTTGGAATTGAACTTCAAGCAGATCTTTTTACAAATTTAAATGAGCTTGGAATATCAAGCGATAATTGGATAAATGCTTATGTTCTTGGTGATTTAGGCAATAATTTTTCATATAATATAACCGCTGGTGTTGGGCTAATGAAACTTGATTTTGATGCTTACAAGCCTTTTTCATACACACAAACTTGGGCAGGGTATCAAGCTTACTTAAATGATTTAGATAATTTTGCGGGTTTAACAGAAGATCCTTCGGCAGGAACACAAATTATGCCCGAATTTGCAGCATCTTTTTTTGATAATAAATTTGGAATTAATTTTTCAAGAATACGAAGAGATTGGGGAACAGGGAATGGGAACCTAATGCTTTCAGGAAATGCACAACCGTTTTCTGCCTTTGAAATGTATTTACATCCTGTAGACTTCATAAGCCTATCTACTATGACTGGAACACTTGAATACTTTAGAGATGATAGTACTGGAATAAAACCAGATACATTTCAAAATAATTTTACCGCCTTTATGGGTGAAATTTATATAGGTGAATATGTATATGGTGCCTTAACAAGTTCATCAATTTGGCCTAAGAGGTTTGACATGGGATACCTGCTTCCAGGAATGATTCCTTTCTTATACCAAAATATGGTTGGAGACTATGATAATCTACAACTAGGTGGTTCTATTGGAATTAAGATACCGAAGTACGCAAACTTTTACCTAAATGTGTTTACAGATGAATTAAATTTTACATCAGATGACTTTTTCCATAAAGACAGAAACATGTACTCATATCAAACAGGATTAAATGTAGCAATTCCAAACTCATCATTAGTAACATTTAACTTTCAGTACACAAAAATAGAACCATATATGTATACGCATCCCGGCGCAACACACCCTGCATATAATGAACGAATGGAATTAAATTATGTGAACCACGGAGAAAGTTTAGGCTATTACCTACCGCCAAACTCAGATGAGTTAAAAATTGTGGTAGACTCAATACCCTACTGGTTTCTAAACACAAGTTTAAGTTATTCACTTGTACGACATGGTGTAAGCCATGGATCGGACCCAGTTGATGGGAGCTCTATATATGACTCGCTCAATTACAGTGATGTTAATGCAGGAACAAAGTATTTTTTAGTTGACGGAGTTTACGAGTGGATTCATTCACTTGGCTTAGATGCTGAAATTGACATGCACTTTATTAACGAATTACCAATAACACTACGCCTTGCATACACACTCTCATACAAGCACCATACAATAGAAGATGAGCCAAATAAGTCTTTTAAGCCTTTAAATGCAGGTGATTATATTAATACATGGGGTAATTATTTCACCCTTTCTGTAAAAATATGGTAGCAAAAAAAAACGTAGTTCGTTTGAACTACGTTTTTTTTATATCTCCTGCAGAGCCTTTTCTGATAACACGCGCCATTCATACTCAGGGCATTCAGTTGCAAGTGCAATAAAAATATCAATCGCAAAATCGTTATAACCTAAATCTTTGCATATACTGGCAAGAGCATAAAACCCTTCCCAAAAAAAATTATTTGCAGCCCAATTTGTAATATCAGTAAAAAGTTTCAAGTCAATAAAAAACTGTGTAAGTGTTTCATAGTTATGATGAATATCTCTATCGTATAAAACCTCATCTATCCTCTGCAATGCAGATGTTGTAAACAATAAAGCTGTTTCTAGTGCTTTATTGGAATGACCTAAATCATCGTAATAATACGTTAAATAATTCCAAGCTTGCAAACTTTTGTAAAAGCCGTTTCTAAATAGTAAAAAAAACTTATCAGCATCCATATCATTTTTAATTGCTGAAGTTACAGAGTATAAAAAGGCTGATGGAGTACCATCAACATAATACGATTCATCTTCAGAAGCAACTAGAAGTAGCACTTCTTCAAAAGAATTCCATTCATTTTTTACAGCATATAAATCTGCCATAGAGTACAATATGTCAAATTGCATATCCGATATATCTAGTAAAAAACGATGTTCATACGCACTTACAAAATATGATTCAGCAATATCTAACTCACCTTCATTAAAGTAGAGCCTTCCTAATAGATAACTAGCCTCGGGATAATTTGCAGATTGGCGCAAATAGTCTAAGAAATTATCAATATTAAAGTCGAAATACTCGTAGCTAAAATCATATAAAACATGCTCTAAAATTTGAACAGATTTTATGTCTTGCCTACTCTTAAAGAAATATAAAAGCTGCTCAATATCTTTACCTATTTTCTGCGCGTTTGGTTTTCTAAGCTCTGTTTCTAATGAATATACAGACCATTCGCTTTCTGCTCTACGAGCATCTATTGCTTCTTGTGCAAGTCTAAATGCCGTTGGAAAATCATTGTTTTCAAAAGAAATTTGTGCATCAGCAAGTATATACTTTGCCAAACGACTATTATCTGGTGGCAATGGAATAGTTTCTTGAGCAGTTAATACGCCACAAAATGAGACTAGGATAATTGAAAAAAATAGTTTTATAATATTCACAAAGATTTTAATTCCTCTATAAATGCATTATCGGCATCTTTTAAGAGTATATTTACATCATCA